>DASZDB010000362.1:0-2164 GCA_035942495.1 Solirubrobacteraceae bacterium | reverse complement strand
AGGATGCCGATGATCAGGATGACGACGAGGAGCTCGATGAGCGTGAAGCCCGACTCGTCCGAAGCGCGATTGCGCAGGTTCTGCAGCATGAGATCCCTCCAGGATCCGAATGAGTATGGATGTGCACGCCCTCGTACCGGCGCCTCGCTTTTGAGTGACGGTCGATCCGTCTCCCGCCCTCACGAGCGGTTTGTCCTTAGCGCCAGGACGGGGGCTGTTGCACACCACGCTCATCGGTCCGCGGCGCGATTCCTGCAGCGCGCGCTACACCTTTCTGGACATACGGACGATCAGCCCGTTGCAGGGGGTGCTCAGGCGGTGGCTGCGCTGCGCGCGGCCTGGGCGTCGTGGCCCGGGATCTGGATCCCGCCGCCCTCGCACCACGGGCACGTGACCTGCGACGGGCTGCCGCCGAGGTTGGAGATGACCCGGCCGGTGCCGCGACACGGCGTGCAGCCTACGGGCGCCCGGGCAGCGGGTTGGTCTGGCTCGGCCATCGGCGCGTGACGCTAGCAACCGTGACGCCGCGGCCTGGGCCGCGCCGCCCGGCGGCCCTACGATCGACGCGATGCCCGCGCCGAGCGCCACCGGCCGCTACGCCCCGTCGCCGACCGGCACGCTGCACCTCGGCAACCTGCGCACCGCGCTGCTGGCGTGGCTGTTCGCGCGCTCGCGGGGCGCGCGGTTCATCGTGCGGATCGACGACCTCGACCGCGGACGGGTCCGACCCGGCATCGCCGAGCAGCAGCTCGCCGATCTCGCTGCCCTGGGCCTGGACTGGGACGGGCCGGTCGTGCGCCAGTCCGACCGGATGGAGGCCTACGCCGAGGCGATCGCCCGCCTGGATGCGGTCGGTGCCCTGTATCCCTGCTTCTGCACGCGCGCCGAGATCCGCCAGGCCGCGTCGGCGCCGCACGGCGCCCTGCCGGAGGGCTCGTACCCCGGCACCTGCCGCGAGCTGTCGCGAGCCGAGCGCGCCGCGCGCGAGGCCGCAGGGCGCCCGCCGGCACTGCGCCTGCGCGCCGGCGCGGCGACCGTCGCATTCACGGACCGCCTGCTCGGGCCCTACGCGGGCGTCGTCGACGATCTGGTCGTGCGCCGCAACGACGCCATCCCGGCATACAATCTTGCCGTGGTCGTCGACGACGCAGCTGCGGGGGTGGGCGAGGTCGTGCGCGGAGCCGATCTCATCGAGACCACGCCGCGCCAGCTGCACGTCGCCGCGCGACTGGGGGTCCCGGCGCCCGCCTACGCCCACGTGCCGCTCGTCCTCGGGGCGGACGGGGCGCGCCTGGCCAAGCGTCACGGCGCCGTGACGCTGGCTGACCGGATCGCCGCGGGCGAGTCGCCCGCCGAGGTGCGCGCCGCCCTCGCCCGCTCGGTCGGTCTCGCCGCCGCCGGCGAGAACCCCGCGCTCGGCGACCTGCTGCGCCGCTTCGACCCATCCGTACTACCAACCGAACCGACGGTGATCACCTCATGGATCTGAACTCGCTCTTCGTCCCGATCGCGATCGGAGCGCTTGTGATCGTGGCGGTCATCGCGATCGTCTTCAACCCCAGCATCATGGGCGTGGGCTTCGCGCTCATCGTCATCGTCGGTGCGTGCACCGTCTGGCTGCTGCGCCAGCTCTATCTCGCCGAGAGCGACGAAGACGACCGTTGAGCGACCTCGGAAGCAGCGCTGACGTCGCAGCGCTGGCCGAGCTCGCCCGCATTGCCGGGCGTCTGGGCATCGACACGGAGTTCATGGGCGAGGGCCGTTACCAGACGCTGCTGTGCCTCGTGCAGGTCGCCGTGGAGACCGATCCGCCGGATGGCGGCGTGCGCATCGAGGTGTTCGATCCGATCGACGGCGCGCTGGACCTGTCGCCGCTCGCGTCCGCGCTGGCCGATCCGCAGATCGAGATCGTCATGCACGCCGGGCGCCAGGACGTCGCGCTGCTGCGCCGCGTCTGCCAGACGCAGATCACGAACCTCTTCGACACGCAGCTCGCAGCGGGCTTCGCCGGCCTGCGCGCGCAGCTCGGCTACGAGGCGCTGCTGCACGAGCTGCTCGGCGTGCGGCTGCAGAAGAGCGCGAGCTTCACGCGCTGGGACGCGCGCCCGCTGAGCGCCGAGCAGATCGACTACGCGCGCGACGACGTGCGCCACATCCTGCAGGC
>DASZDB010000361.1:0-10820 GCA_035942495.1 Solirubrobacteraceae bacterium | reverse complement strand
CGCGGCCGGTGAGGCGGACGCGGGCGCGGAGGATGGAGCCGCGGCGCAACTCGACGACGACCGCGCCGGTGGCGCGCGGGGTGACCGTGACCTTCAATCCGGTCGGGCTGCGCAGTGCGGCCCGGGAGATCGTCGCGCGCGCCGTCACCGCGGGGCGCAGGCGCTCGCTGGGCGCGCGGCGCATGGCGGCGAACGCGGGCTTGCGCTTGAGCGCGTGGGTCATGAGACCCGTGTTGGCGCTGTCGGGCGCCGGCGGCTCGTCGAGGAGGCTGTACCAGCCCAAGCCGGCGACCGCGGGCCCCAGGTCGTCGGCGATGCGGAACCCGGCGGTGAGAAATCGTGCTTGTGTGACACGCGAGACGTATGTTGCGAACACCTTCGAGCCGTGGTCGGACTGGATCGTGTACTCCGACAGCCACAGCGGCACGTTGCGGCGATAGATGCTCCGCCCGTCGCGGCTGATCGTGTCGATGTCGCTCATGTCGCGATAGCCGCCCGCCAGCGGTCGCGCCGCGAGGTTCGGGAACCGAAACGGGAACGGGTTGTGCCCGAGCCAGTCCAGACGGGGCGGCCGGCCGCTGTCCAAGCGCATCCAGCGCAGGAAGTCCGCGGGCCTGACGGTGCCGTTCGTCCACGTGTTGGCGCCGATGACGACGTTGCGCCGGCTGACGGCCTTGAGCGCGCTGTAGGCGGCGTCGAGCAATGACGCGTAGGCGCGCGGGCCGACCCGACTGTGGCGCGCGTTGGGCTGAAAGCGGTCGCTGCGGTTGGGTTCACCCCAGATCATCCACCGGCGCACCACGGGATAGCGGCGCGAGGCGGCGGTGAGAAAGGCGCTGAGATCCTGCGCCCGCGTGGGGCGCCAGATCGGTGAGCGGCCGCCGTTGGCCCATGGCGGAGCTCCGGTGACGAGCAGCGCGAGGACCATGCCACGCGCAGCGGTCTCGGACGCGGCCACGCCGACCTCGGCGGGCCAGCGGTAGGCGGCGTCGGCCGGATCGAGCGGTACCGCCGGCCGCGAGGGCGCGATGGCGTCCCAGCGCAGCGTCAGCTGCAGCGTGTCGATCCCGAGCTCGTCGTAGAGGTCGAAGGGCGACGCTCCGCCGGGCAGCGCGATCGGGCCCCAAACCGCCTTCTCAGCCGCGCTCGCCGGAGCGCCAGCGAGGAGGACGACCACCAGCGAGAGGACTACCGCGGCGACCATCCGTGCGCGCGACCGAACCATGCGCCGTCGAGTGTAGGAGCGCGCCGTCGCGGGTGCGCCGGCCGCAAGGCGGCGCTGGGCTGCCCGTCTGCTCGGTGGAAGGCGCGCCCGCAACCGGCGGCGGGTGCATCGGTCGACGGCTATGCTCGCGCCCGGACGCCCGTGATGCATCCCGCCTGCCGAGAGCCATCGAAGGTCGTGCCGTGGCAGCCGGTCGATTCGAAGCCGACACCGTCATGAGCACCGCACCGCTGATCGAGGCCGGCCCTGGGAGGAAGCTCGCGCCCGTGCCCGCCGGCGCGGGCGAGCCGCGGTCGAGCTGGCCCCGCACGCACGCCGCGAGCGTCGCCTGCACGCTCGGCATCGCCCTCGCGCTCGCGTCACCGCTCGTGTTCGCCGATAGCGGGCTGCTTCCGCTCGCCCTGGTCCCGCTCTGCTTGGCGACGTTCGCCGTCCGCTGGTCGTTCGACAGCCGGGCGCTGCGGTCTCGGGGGCGCCTGAGCCTGCTGGTCGTCGCGGCGACGATCCCGGCAGCCGCGATCGGCGTGGGCATCATGACCGCGGTCGAGGCGCTTCTCGGCGTGCGGATCGAGCCGTTGGCCATCGTGTTGTCGCTAGCGCTGACGATTGCCGCCACGTGCGCTGCGGCCGCGGCGCGCGCCCTCGAGCTACGCGTGCGGCGAGCGAGTCGGATGGTCTACCTCGTCGGCTCCGAGGAGCAGCGGCGCGACCTCGAGCGGCAGGCGCGGCGCCACGGCGACATGAGGCTGGTCGGCTTCGCTCGCGTCGGCGACGCCGCCCGCGTGGGCACGGGTCCGGCCGGGCTGGCGGAGCAGATCACGCGCGCGGGCGCATCCAGCCTGGTTCTCAGCGCGGAGGCCATCCGCGACGAGACCATCTGCGCGGCGGCATCGCTCTGCAACCTCGAGGGACGGCGCGTGCGCGCGCTCGGCAGCTTCTACGAGGAGCAGTTCAAGCGCATCCCGCTCAGCGACCTCACGCCGAGCTGGTTCTTGTTCGACATCGCCGAAATCCACCGGCCGCGGCTGTACGCCGCGTCCAAACGCGGCTTCGAGATGCTGTTCGCCGGGCTTGTGCTGGTGCTCCTCGCGCCGCTGCTCGCACTGATCGCGACCGCCGTCGCCGTCTCGAGCCGTGGGCCGGTCCTCTTCCGGCAGACCCGCATCGGGCGCGCCGGCGACCCGTTCACCGTCGTGAAGTTCCGCACCATGCGCCCGACGGACGCTCTCGCGCCTCCGACCTGGGCGACGTCCGAGGGCGCGCGCGTAACTCGCGCCGGGCGTTGGCTGCGCCGCTTCCGGCTCGACGAGCTTCCGCAGCTGTGGAACGTGCTGCGCGGTCAGCTGAGCCTCATCGGCCCGCGTCCCGAGCAGGTGGAGATCGTGCGCGGTTTGGAGGCCAGGATCCCGTACTACGCGGCGCGCCACGTCGTCCGCCCCGGCCTCACCGGATGGGCGCAGGTGAGCTGCGGCTACGGCGGCTCGATCGACGGTGTCCTCGAGAAGCTCCAGCTCGACCTCTACTACGTCAAGCACCAGAGCCTGCGCCTCGACCTGCTCATCCTCGGGTCGACGCTGCGCGCGGTCCTGCTCGGACGCGACGCCGTCAGCGCCCCGCGAAGCGGCGCAGCCACGGCCTGACCGCGGCGCCGACGCCGCGATCCGGCGGGCCGGCCGCGTTGCGCTCTCGGCCCTCGACGGCTGCGAGCAGCAGCGCTTCCACGCGACGGGCCAGCACATCCGACCGGTGCCGCTCCACGGCCATCTGCGACTCCGAGACCATCGCGGCGCGGGACGCTGAGTCCGAGAGCAGCTCGTACAGCGCCGCGCAGTAACCCGCGGCGTCGCTCGCCGTTCGCGCCGCGATTCCGAAGCGGGCAGCGGCCCACGGCGACGACACGATCGCGGCGCCGCAGGCGGCGGCCTCCAGCACCTTGTTGGGCGAGCCGGTGCCGAGCTCCAGCGGCGCGATCGCCACCTTCGCCCGGCGCAACACGGCAAACATGTCTGGCACGTCGCTCATCACCTCCACGTGCTGGAGGCCCAACGTGTCGGCGCCACGGCCCACGACGACGACCCGGACTCCGGTGACGCGCTCGCGTAATGCGGGAAAGATCTCCGCGTCGAGCATCCGCGCGGCGCGCCGGTTGGGGGGGTATCGCATGTTGCCCGACAGCACGACGTCGATCGGGCGCTCCTGCGAGGTGATCCACGCCGGGTCGATCTCGTCGAGCCCCGACGCGATCACCTCGACCGGTGGTCGCTGAGGCAGGGCGGCCGCGTCCTCGGCCGCGCTGGCGAGCGCGCCGTCGGCCCAGTGAGCGCTGCGCTGTTCCCAGGCGCGGAACCGCGCGCTCTCGAGCCGCGCGAACTCCCGTACGAGCCAATGCTCCTCACCGCGCGAGCGGCGCTCCATGTTGAGGCTGAGGGCGTCCACGTGGTCGATGACGAGGGGCACGGGGACGGGGCCGCGCAGACTGCGCGTCGTCACCGCCAGCACGACATCGACATCGGGCATCGCGCGCACCGCGGCGCGCCACGCCCGGCGCGGCATCATCCATCCGACCTGAAACGGCGCCCCGGTCGCGCCGGCGCCGAGCGCGGAGCAGGCGCGCCCGAGCAGGCCGACGCTGACTGCGGCGATATCGACCGCCGGCGGCAGGCGACGCTCCCCCGGCACGAGCCGTCCGGGCGTGACCACACAGACGTCGTGACGTTGCGCGAGTTCGGAGATCCAGGAGAACGCGCGCAGCTGATCACCCTTCGTGTGGGGCGCGGGATGGCGGGTGGCGAGAACGAGTATCCGCACAGCGTCGCGAGAACCGCGGTCTGCCGCGGCGCAGCCCGCTCCGGGCGAAGATCCCGGGCACGTCGCTCCTGCCGGGCAAGGCAGAGTCTGCTGGACTTGGACCTTAGTGGGGGCTCAGACGCCTTCTGAGCAGGCCGCCGATAAGCCCCAGACCGAGGATCGCGCCGCCTGCGATCAGCATCGACGTATCCGGCGACGATTGCTGACGCTCGAGTCGCGCGACGGAGGGCAGACCCGCGGCGGACGCCGGCTCGTCCGCGGCCTTCGGCCGGTTCGAGGAGCGCTCGGGAACGCGGGCCCGCTGTGATCGCGCCCCCCGCGGTGTCACGCCGCGCCCGAACAGTTCAGCCGCCGGTCCGGCGTCCGCGTCACCCGCAACAGGGTCCGCTCGCCTGACGCCCGCGCCGCGGCCGGCCAAGCCGTCAATGCGTCGGCGCTCCGCCTCAAGCGGGATCTCATATTCCCGTGCGGTGGGCCCGTCGGGATCGATGAAGATCCCATCGCGCTGCGCCTGCGCCGGAGCTGACAGCCCAGTGGCGAGGACGACGGCCCAAGCGGCGCAGGCCAAAAAGCGGCGCATGGGACCCAATGTACTTCAGGTCGCGACCCGCGATGATGCCCTGCCGCCATGCCGGACGCCAACGTGACGCCGCTGTTTCCGCGAGCCAGGGCCGCCGGGTTCCCGCAGCGGATCGCGTGGGTCGTGGCCGGCACGGGTGCGCTCGGCTGGGCCGCGGCCGTGCTCAGTGGCGGCCTCTACGGCGAGTCGAGCTGGGGCGCGTTGACCCTTGTCGTCCTCGGAGCGATCGGCCTCGTCTCGACGACGGAGCGCCCGCTGCCGACGGGGTCGGCAGCGATCGGTCTAGCCTGCGTCGCGCTCCTCGTGATCCTCGCCGCCGGCTCCGCGCTGTGGGCGCAGTCCGTCGACGTTGCATGGCGCGAGACCTGCCGGTTGACGCTGTACGCCGGCACCATCGCACTGTGCGTTCTCGTCGGCCGCACGCGCAGCGGCCGATGGATCCTCGCGGCCGCAATCACCGGCGGCGCCGCGATCGTGGTCGTATGGGTGTGGACGCGCATCGCGCTCGGCGACGCCGATCGCGCGTTCATCGACGGGCGCCTGGCGTATCCGCTCGACTACCCCAACGGGCTCGCGTTCGTGTTCGTCGTCGTCGCGCTCGCCGCCTGCGCCTGGGCTCCGTCGTTACGCCGCGGCATCGCCACCGCGATGGTGGTGCTGGCCTCGCTCGGGCTCGACCTCGCGGTGCTGACCCAGTCGCGCGCGGTCATCGTCGCGCTCGCCGCCGGGGCAGGTGGGCTCATGCTCGCCGCCGGACGGCGGACCCGGGCGCTCGCCCTCCTCTGCGCGCTCCTCGGAACGGCCCTCGCCCTACCGGCCACCCTCGAGGTGTACCGCTCCACGCCGGTCGTCAGCGGTGCCGCTCCCGCGCCGGGGACGGTCACCACGGCCGTATGGGTCTCGCTCGCTGGGGCGCTGGCAGCGGGAGCACTCTGGGCGTTCGGCGCGGCCGTCGCGTCACGCCTCACGCTCGGCGGTCGCAGGCGAGCCGCCGGCGTCGTCGCCGGGCTCGTCGTCGTGGCATTGACGGCCGCCGCATTGGTGGCCACGTCGTTCAACCCGGCGGGCGCAGCACGTTCCGCGCTGCAGCGCTTCGAAAACCTCGACCAGTCGCGCAGCTCCACGCGCTTCGCCTCGCAGGCCGGCTATCGCTACGACCTCTGGCGCGTCGCCCTCGACCAGGCCGCCGACCACCCGCTCCTCGGCGTCGGCGCAGGCAACTACGCGGACACCTACACCCAGCGGCGGCGCAACCCGAGCTACGTCCGGCAGCCGCACAGCCTGCCGCTTCAGGTGGTTGCCGAGCTCGGCGTGCTGGGACTCGTGCTGCTCGGGGGATTCGCCGTGACGCTCTGCGTCGCTGCGGCCGGCGCGCGCGCGCCGTCGGCCGGCGCGCCCGCCATCGTGGCGGCGACCGTCTGCGCGGCATACGCCGCCCATTCCAGCGTCGACTGGCTGCACAACCTGCCCGGAATCACGCTCGGCGCCTGCGCCGCCGCCGGGCTCCTGCTGGGTGGCGCACTTCAGGCGCGACCGCCACGAACCGTCCCGCGTGTCGCACTCGTGCTGGTGCTGCTGGCATGTGCCGGGCTGGGCGCGGTGACCGGCCGCCATTGGGCCGCCGAGCGGGAACTCGAGTCGGCACGTGCGGCGCTCGCATCGAATCCGGCCCAGGCCGCTCGCCGAGCGGCGAGGGCTGTCGCGCTCAACCCGCACAGCACGGGTGCCCGCTACGCGCAGGCCGCCGCCCGCGCCCAGCTGAGCGACTACACCGGAGCCCGTGCCGCGCTGCGGGAGGCGCTCCGTCTCGAGCCCAACTACTACGTCGGCTACGCCCTGCTCGGAGACCTGGAGACGCGGGCGGGCAACCGCCGCGCGGCCGCGCGCGCCTACGCGCAAGCACGGCGGCGCAATCCAGGCGGCTTCACCGCAGCCGGCAGGTAGGGCCCTGCCGATGGAGCAGACCAACCCGTCGGAGCCGAGCTATCCCGGGCTGGCGTGGGCATGGGCCTGCATCCTCGGACCGGTGGCGGTCAGCTCGGTCACGTCCGTCAAGCCGCTGATCGCGCTCGCCGCGCTGGTGCCGGTCGCCGGGTTGCTGACGTGGCTGCGCTCTCACCGCCAGACCGTGTGGAGCGGGCTCGGCGGCCATCCGTTGACGCCGTGGTGCGGACTGTGGCTCGTCGCAAGCGTGTTTGGCGGCGCGGTCGGGCTGGCGCGCGGCAACGACCTGGTCCTGCTCACCGGGCAGCTGCTGCCGGCCCTGACGTTCGCGGCGGCCTTCGTCGCGGCCGGCCCGCTGCTCGCCCAGCTGGGGCCGGTGCGCTGGCCGCTGACGCTCGCGGCGCTGGGTGTCGTCCTGGGCCTGCCGGGGATCATCCACGAGGCAAGCTGGGTCTTCGGGTTCGTGGACGCCGAGCTCGTCCGCTTTCTCGACCCGAGCGCGCTCGTCTGCGTCACGGCCCTCGTTCTCGTGGTGGGTCTCGTGCTGCGCGAACGACCTGGCCTGGGTCTCGCTGTAGCACTGGCGCTCGCCGTGCTGGTGCTGCTGACGTTCACCCGCTCGTACTGGCTCGGCGCCGTCGTCGCGATCCTGCTGCTGATCGCCACGCAGGCGGTGGCGCGGCTCGGGCCAGGCGCCACGCGGAGGCCGACGCGACGAAGGGCGCTGGCGATCGCCGGGACGATGGGCCTCATCGCGGTCGCCGCGGTGGGGGTGGCCAACGTGACCGGCGCCGCGGGCCTCGTCGCGGACCGGCTGGAGGGGCCGGCCGAGGGCGCGATGGACTCCTCGCGAGTCGTCCGCGTGTTCGAGCTCAAGGCGGCGTGGGAGCAGGTGCGTCGGCACCCGGTCGCCGGACTGGGCGCCGGCGGTGAGTACGCCACCCTCTCCCAGGACGGAAGCGACCTGATCGTCTACGGCCGCTCGAACTTCATCCACAACGCCTACCTCTACCTGCCGCTCAAGTTCGGGCTGGTGGGCTTCATGGCCGCGCTCGCGCTGCTGTTCGGTCTTGGCTGGGCCGTCGCGCGCGGGTTCCGAGTGGCCTACCGGTCCGGAGCGGTCTGGGATGCGACCCACGCTGCGACGTTCGCCGGGCTGTGCGCCGCCTCGGTCACCGCACCTATCCTGGTCGATCCCGTCTATGCGGGCATGGCCGGCGCGATCGCACGAATGGCCGCGACCGACGCGCCTCGTATGACCAGACCACGTCGCAGTCACGCACGAACGGTTGGGCTCGGCGCGGCCGCCGTGCTGCTCGGGGGCGGCACCGCGATCGCGCTCGCCGTGCGCGGCGATATGACGCCGGTCGATGCCACCAAGGCGCCGCTGCTCGAGCTGGCGGCGGCGCAGGCGGCGTCCGACGGCCCTCGGGTAACGGGCCGCGAGGTCGCAGCGGCAGGCAGCGCGACGCCCAGCGGCGCGCTGCTTCGCCTCTGGCAGCTCGTGCAGTCCGGAGCGGCGGAGCGCGAGATCCGGGCGCTGTTTGCGCCCTCCGCGCGCGTCGACGAGACGCAGCTCAAACGGCAACTGCGGCCCGTGCGTTACCTGTTCAACTCAGCGAAGCCCTACGTTGTCGACGAGCAGCGCGACGGTGATGTCGCACGGGTGCTCACGCTGATCAGCACCGACGGGTTGAAGACCGGCCGCGCCGACCCTGGCGATCCATACAGCTTCCGCATGGCCAGGACGGCGGACCGATGGCGACTGGCCGACAACGCGTTCGTCGAAGCGAAGTACCGCGCCGAGCTGGCGGCGCGCCCGGGCGGGCAGCCATGAGCGCTGGCGCCCGGCAGCGGGCAACCGCGATCGTCGTTGCGTTCGGCAACCGCACCGAGACGCTGGCGCTGGTCGATCGGCTCGTGGCGGCGGTCCCCGTCATCGTGTGCGACAACGACGGCGACTTTCCGCAACGCGAGGGAACGACCGTGATCCGGCCATCGGCGAACATCGGGTTCGGCGCCGGCGTCAACGCGGCGGCTCGCGAGGCCGCCGGCGAATATCTGCTGATCGCGAACCCCGACACCGATCTGGGAGCGTCGGCCGCGGGAGCGCTGATCGCCCGCATGCAGTCCGAGCCGGCGCTCGGCGTGCTGGGTCCGCGGCTTGTCTACCCCGACGGCAGACCGCAGATCAACGGCGGCCGCTTCAGCGGGGTGCTCGCCGAGGCCAGCCGCACGCTGCGGCTGGGCGCTCACCTGCGCCGAACTCGCGGCCGGCTTCGGCGTGACGTCGCGCCGAGCGCGCTGCGCCTCGTCAATCGCGACTGGATCAGCGGCGCGGTGATGGTGCTGCGCGCCGATGCCTTCCGCGCGGTCGGCGGCTTCGACACTGGGTACTGGATGTACTTCGAGGACGAGGACCTCTGTCGCCGACTCCGGGCGCGCGGGTTCGGCGTCGCCGTCGACGCCGGTGTGACCGTGACGCACAGGGTGGGCGGGTCCGGTTCGACAGCCGATCCGTACCGTTCGCGGGCCTACCAGGCCTCACGTGCCCGCTATCACGACCTCCACAGCTCGCGGCTGCTGGCGCGACTTGTCGCACGGTCGGCCCGGCACATCGCGAGAGAACGCTGATGTGGCCTGCGGTACCGGCCGCGTCGTGGGGGCCCGGAATCGAGGCACGCAAGAGGGTCTTCGGTCGCCTGAGTCGGCACGGATGATTCCGCCCGCGCGCGGCAGAAGGCGGCAAGCAGCGGCACGACTCGGCGCCGCCAATGCCTCCGGTGCTGTCCTCAACGCGGGCAAGTTCGTGCTGCTTCCGGCTCTGTTGGCGGCGCACGAGCTTGACGTGCTCGCCGTCGGATTGCTCATCGCGGTGACCCTCTCGCAGTCGGTGGGAGAGCCGCTGGCTACGCACACGGTGATCGAACGTAGCGACGTGCGCGCGCGAAGGCTGATGTCGGGGCTCGCGTGCGTGCTGTTCGGCTCGATGGCGATCCTGCCGGAAGCCGCGGCCGCGATCCTGGCGCCCGGGCTGGATCTTGGCGGCGGCGACCGCCTGTCGATCCGGCTCTTCGCCCTCACCGGACTCGCACTCGTGTGGCTGTGGATGCTGGCCGGCGAGCGGCAGCGAACCACGGACTACTCGGGTCTCGGCGTGATCGCGCTCGCGCCGAACGCGGCTTTGATCGCAGGCACGCTGACCGGATCGCCGACCGGCATCGCCGCAGCCATGCTCGGGGGCATCATCGCGGCGGGCGCGATCCTCAGCCTCCGCGGAGCCCGCGCGACCGTCGATGCGCCCGCCGCGACACCGTCCCGGCCGCGCCCGAGGCTCACGATCGTCGAGCTCGTCGTGCTATCGCTGGCGACCCAGCTCAACCTCATCCTGCTGCGCGTAGCCGCCGGGGACCTCCCGGAAGGATCCATCGGTGCGCTGTATGTCGCCGTCGGCGTCGTGACCCTCCCGATCATCACCGTCGCCGGCGCCGCAGCCGCGGTGTCGCTGCCGCACTGGCGTGCCGAGGCGCCGAGCCGGCCGCTGCGCGAGTGCGTCTACGTCGCCGCGCTGGCCTCAGGGGCTGCCGCTGCCGTGCTGAGCGGCCTCGCCCTGCTCGACACGTCCGGCGACTTCCGCGCGCTGTTTGACCCGGCGGTGCGCGATGGGCTGCGAGCCGCCCTGCCCGTCCTGGTCCTGGGGACGCCGATCTACGCGGCGGCGTGGTTTCTGCGGACGCTCGTGATCGCCCGAGGTCATGCTCGCGCGCTCGCCGCGGCGGCTGCGGGTGGGTCGCTCGCCGTTCCCGCCGCCAGCCTCGTCTCGGACACCATCGAGGGCATCTCCGTCGGCTACGTTCTGAGCCCGATCCCGTGGCTGGTCGTAGCGATCGGCGTGGCCCTGCGAACGCGCCGCGCTGCATGATGCCCGACACCGTTTCCCGACGGCCCACGCTGGCACCGGCCGCTCCTGCACGCCGAGCGAGGCAGCGCTTTCGCGGTACCCCGCGGCTGCTGATCTCGTTCCCAAATCCCCTCCTGCACGCAAGCCAGCTGCACCCGCATCACCGAGTCGACCGGCCGCTCGGGGAACTTCTTCGTCGGCTGCGGACGCACGGCGCTCGCGTGATCGGCCAGCACCACCAATGCCGTGCGATGCCGCGGTTCGGCCGAGTGCCTGTCCGTGAAGCTCGATCTGGATCCTGGACGTGACGACGTCCCGGCGCGGAAGCGTCGAGTTGCGCTCACAGATCTACTACACTGGGA
>DASZDB010000360.1:0-1738 GCA_035942495.1 Solirubrobacteraceae bacterium | reverse complement strand
GCCCTGGCGCTCCTTGCCCGCGCAGCTGTGGCTCGCAACCGCCTCGCGCAGCTCGGCGACCCGCCGCTCGCCCTCCTCGGCCGAGATTCCCGGCGCATACCCCGGCACACCGTCGACCGACACGAGCCGGTCGCCGGGCTGCAGGACGCCCTGTGCGGGGCTGTTATTCTCCACGCGCTCGACGACGGGCTGGCTGAGCTGCATCGGGCGCGAGGCGAACAGCACCCAGAGGATGAGGAACGCGAGGACGATGTTGACGGCCGGCCCGGCGGCGATGACGACGATCCGCTTCCAGACCTTCTGGCGGTAGTACGCGCGATGGGCGACCTCCGGAGGCATGTCCTCCTCCGGGTTCATGCCCGTGATCTTCACGTAGCCGCCGAGCGGGATCGCCCCGATCCCGTACTCGGTCTCGCTGTTCTTCGGGCGCCACTTGGCGATGAGCGGCGGGAAGAACAGCGCGAAGCGCTCGACGCGCATCCCGACGGCCTTGGCGGCGACGAAGTGCCCGAACTCGTGCAGGATGATCAGCGCCGCGAACCCCGCGAACGCCAGGAAGTAGCTCACCCGTTCAGTGTAGGAGTCGCTCTGACCAGGCTTCGACGAGCTCGGCCGCGACGGCGCGGGCCTCCCGGTCGGCCTCGTAGAGCGACTCGAACGCGCGGACGGGGGCCGCCGGCAGGCGCTCCAGCGCGCCCTCGATGACCGCCGCAATCCCGAGAAAGCTGAGCTTTCCGCGCAAGAAGGCGTGGACGGCGACCTCGTTGGCCGCGTTGAGCACGCACGGCGCGGTGCCGCCGGCGACGGCCGCGGCGCGGGCGAGGCCGAGCGCGGGGAACGCCTCCTCGTCGACCGGCTCGAACGTCAACGCGCCGACCTCGGTCAGATCGAGCGCGCGCACCGGCACGTCGACGCGGTCGGGGTAGTGCAGCGCGTAGGAGATCGGCACGCGCATGTCGGGGTGGCCGAGGTGCGCGAGCGCGCCGCCGTCACACAGCGTGATCATGCTGTGCACGATCGACTCGGGGTGCACGACGACCTCGATGCGGGCGTAGGGCACGCCGAAGAGGTGAAACGCCTCGATGACCTCCAAGCCCTTGTTCACGAGCGTCGCCGAGTCGATCGAGATCTTGCCGCCCATGTCCCAGGTCGGGTGCGCGAGCGCCTCGTCGACGGTGACCTCGGCGAGCTCGGCGCGCGGGCGCCCGCGAAACGGGCCGCCCGACGCCGTCAGCACGAGCTTCTCCACGGTGCCCGGCGCTTCGCCCGCCAGCAGCTGGTGCAGCGCTGAATGCTCGGAGTCGACCGGCAGGATCTGCGCGCCGGTGGCCTCGGCGAGCGCGGTCACGAGCTCGCCGCCGACGACGAGCGACTCCTTGTTGGCCAGCGCGAGGTCGATCCCCTCCCCCAGCGTGGCGACCGTGGGGCCCAGGCCGGCGGAGCCGACAAGCGCGTTGAGGACGAGGTCGGCGCCCGATTCGACGACGAGCCGCACGAGCCCCTCGGCGCCGACGAGCACGTCCCCATCGGTCCAGGCCTCGGCGGCGCGGGCGCCCGCGTCGGCGTCCGCCAGCGCGATGCGATCGACACCGAAGCGCCGCGCCTGCTCGATCAAGGCCTCCGCGGAGCGCTCGGCGCTCAGGCCCACGAGCTCGAGCTCGGGGTCGCGCGCGACGATGTCGAGCGCCTGCGTGCCGATCGACCCGGTCGAGCCGAGGATGAGAAGGCGGCGGGGCAT
>DASZDB010000359.1:0-2676 GCA_035942495.1 Solirubrobacteraceae bacterium | reverse complement strand
GGTCGGTCGGGACGACCGACGCGTCGACCGGCGTCCAGTGCGCGCCGAGGGCGGGCAGGGCGATGGCCAGCATGACGGCCGCCGTCGCGGCGGCGACGAGACCGGGACGCCGCATGACGCGGTGCGCGAGCCGGTACCAGCGGTCGTGCACCGCTGCGGAGCGCTTGTCGTCGCGCGGCAGCAGCTTGCGCCCCCACATCGCCAGCAGCGCGGGCGAGACGGCCAGCGTGGCGATGGCGGCGACGACCGCGACGCTCGCGCCGGCGATTCCCATCGATTGGGCGAAGCCGAGCGGAAAGACCGTCAGCGTCGCGAGCGCTGCGGCGACGGTCGCGGCCGAGAACGCGACGGTGCGTCCGGCCGTGGCCATCGTCGTGCGGACCGCGATCCGCGGCTCCGCGCCGCCCGCGAGCTCCTCGCGGAAGCGCGTGACGAGAAACAGCGTGTAGTCGATCGCCAGCCCGAGGCCGAGGCCGATGACGAGGTTCAGGGCAAAGACGCTGAGGCCGTAGAACTGGTTCACGCCCATGAGGACGAGAAACGTGCCGAGCACCGTGGTGACGCCGACGACCACCGGCAGGGCGGCAGCGCGGCCGCGGAAGAACAGCAGCGACAGGATCAGCAGCAGCGGGAAGGCGAACAGCTCGGCCCGCGCCAGGTCCTCGGAGATGGTCTCTCCGAGCTGCAGATTCGAGACGGCCCAGCCGCCGACGGATACGTCGTCGTTGTCGTGGAAGGCGGTGATGGCCGCGTCTGCGACCTCTTCCTCGTCGGCGTTCGCGAGAAGCGAGCCGGCGACGAGGGCGCTGCGGCCGTCCTGCGCGATGGCGGGCGCGGTGGTGTTGGCGACGCCCGGTAGGCGCTCGAGCGTGTCGGCGGCGGTTCGAGCGCGCTGTGCGAGATCGCTCGCGCGACCGCGCACGAGCAGCACGACGCCCGGCGACGTGTCCTCGCCGGTGGCGCGCGCGAACTGGCGGTCGGCGCGGCTGGACTCCGACGATTCGGTCCTGAAGCCGCCGCCGGATTCCAGCTGACCGGCGACGGGGCCGCCCACCACGGCGGCGACGGCGACGAAGCAGAGCAGGATGACGAGCGTGCGCCGCGGGCGGGCGGCGGAGAGTTGTCCAAGTCGTGTGAGCATGCCGGCATCGTCTCCGCTGCGACTGCCCGGCACATCGGCTCGGGGGAGTCAATCGGCCCGAGCTGCCTGCTCCCCCAGGAGTACGGGTTCTGCCGACCACACCCCCGCCGACCACCCGACGCTGCCGTCAGGCATGCGGGCTGACGTTCGGCGATGGGACCGTGCGGGGTCGCCGCGGCGAGGTGGCGCGTCGGCGAGCTGCGGCCTGGCGTCGCGCGCGCCGATAAGGACCGTGCGTGGCTTCGGGCGCGCCGGCACGGGGAACATTGGCTGGCGTGCTCGGAGCCGCCGACTCCGGGCGCACGCCGACGGGCTCCAAGCCGACGGCTTCCACGTGCCGGCATGAAGCCCGAGCGTCATCGCACTGCGCACGCCGGCCAAGGGCCGGCTGAGCTCGACGCTACCGGATCGAGATCCTCCCCTTGTGGGCTCCGTGAGCTCCAGCGGTCTCCCGCCTCGGCGGCGGGGTGCCGGGGATGAACGGCTGGTCTATGGCGTGCGCCCCCGGGCGCGCCTTGAGGCGGGTCACGCCGTGTCCGACGGCGCTGTCGGCGGGCATCGCCGCGACCGCCGGCGCCGGCGCCGGCGCCGCCGCCGCGGCCGGCGCGGCTTCGGATCCGCGGAAGGGGGTCGATCCGACAGAGGTGACTGGCATGGCTCTCCTTGGGCAGCGTTCGTCTGCAGACAGTTGACGCGGGCGGCGCGCGAATCCGCGGCGGTTACGCCGCGCAACAGCGTGCCGTCTCGTCCGGTGCGACGCTACTCTCGTCAACCGCCGCAAGCAATGGCAACGTGCCAGATTCGTCGACCTGCGACCCCTCCCGAAGAACTCGGGAGCGCTGGTGTTCCGCAGGAGCTTCCGCAACGGCCAAATACCACCTTCCTGGGATGGATCTTTGGCACGTCGCCGCCTAGCTTCGTCAGCCATGACCGCAGGAGCGCGAAACCCCAGGGAGCCGGACACGCCGAACGGAAGCTGTCCAACGCGCTGCTGGACGGCGACTCGCCTCCTGTGTCCCGACCCATCGATAAGTCCGGAGGAACCATGAACCAGGACACGCAGTTGCTCGAGCCGATGCTGGCGCGCGCCGGCGAAGGCGAGGCGAGATGGTGGCTCGGCGGCCTGGCCGAGATCAAGGTCACCGCAGAGCAGACCGGCGGCCTGCTCAGCATCGTCGAGGTCACAGAACCGCCAAACCTCGAGGCGCCATGGCACGTCCACCACCGCGAAGACGAGGGCTTCTGGATCCTCGACGGCGACGTCACGTTCGAGGTCGGGGACGCGACGATCGAGGCGCACGCCGGCGACTTCGCGTTCGGCCCGCGCGATATCCCGCATCGCTACACCGTCGGAGATGCCGGATGCCGGATGCTGTTCATCATGACCCCGGGCGGCTTCGAGAACCTCGTCCGCGGCATGAGCGTCCCGGCGAAGAGCCGCACGCTCCCTCCACCTCCAGACGAAGAGCCAGACTGGGCGCACGTCGCCGCGGTTGCCAAGGCAAACGGCTGTGAGCTGCTCGGCTGACCACGCA
>DASZDB010000358.1:0-2283 GCA_035942495.1 Solirubrobacteraceae bacterium | reverse complement strand
GCCGCCGCGGGCTCGATCGAGGAGGCCGACGAGCGCCTCGGCAGCCGCGCCCTGTCGGCGGTCGGCGAGGCGATCGCCCGCGTGCCCGCACAGTGGCTCGGGGTCAACCCGACCAGTCGCCGCGCCGATCTCGCCTCCTTTCTCGTCGAGCGCCTCGGCCGCCCGCGCTCCTTCCTGAAGGACATCGAGCATGCCCGCCGCTGACGTCCCGTTCGCCTATGCGATCCTGCGCGTCGTGCCGCGCGTCGAGCGCGGCGAGCGCCTCAACGTCGGCGTCGTCGTCTTCTGTCGCCAGCGCGACTTCCTCGACCTGCGCGCGCAGATCGACGACGAGCGCCTCACAGCGCTGGCGCCCGATCTCGACGCAGCGGCGTTGCGCGAGAGCGTCGAGGCGATCCGCGCGGTCGTCTGCGGCGAGCCGCCCGGCGGCGCGCTCGCCGCGCTGGAACCCTCCGAGCGCTTCGGCTGGGTCGTCGCCCCGGCCTCGACGATCCTCCAGCCCTCGCAGGTGCATACGGGCCTCACCGACGATCCCGCGGTCACGCTCGAGCGCCTGTTCGAGTCGCTCGTCGCGACGGCGGGCCGTTGAACAGTGTTCAGCCGGAGGTAACGCCAGGGAGGCATGGACGTCGAACGCACCGAGGCGCGCCGCTGCGCGGGCGCCACTCGATGACGGTGTCCTCGCCGCTGATCGCGCCCGGCCTGCGCCACCGCGTGGCCGACCACGCCGCCAGCGGGGCGCTGCGCGACCTGCTCGAGCACCTCCGGCTCTCCTACGCGCCCGAGCCGCTGTCGGAGGGCGCGATCTTCGGCTTCTCCGGCGCGCTGGACCTCCGCGTGCGGATCGCCGACGCTGCCGTGCCCGCGATCGATCTCGAAGGGCGCGCGCCCTCGCTGGAGCTCGAGCTCTGCCGGCACCTCGGGATCTCCGCGCGGTGGCACACGACCTCGGACCGGGCGACCGGCTGGCAGCGGCTGCGCGACGCGCTGGCCTCGGCGCATCCGGCGCTCGTGCGCGCGGACCTCGCCGAGCTCGACTACCGCGCCGGCGACCGCCATGACACGCGCCACGCGATCCTCGTGACGAGCGTCGATCCGGACGCCGGCGTCGCGTGGGTCGCGGACGGAGGGTTCCCCGAGCCGCAGCGCTGCACCCTCGGCGCACTCGCCGCCGCGCGCGCGTCGCAGGCCTGGCCCGAGCCCGCCCACCACGGCCTGCTGACGCTCGGCGTGCGCCCGAGCCGTCTGGCCGACCCGCGCACGGCCGTGGCCGCGGCTCTGGGGCGTGTCGTGGAAGCGATGCGCCGGCCCCCGCGCCCCGACCATCCACACGTGCGCGCGGGACTCGCTGCCGCCGACGCGCTCGCCGACGCGTGGCCGGGACTGCCCGAGGCCGCCGGTCCGCGGCTGGCCGTCACGCTCGCGGCGCTGCGCTTCAGGATCCGCGACGGCGGCACGGGCGGCGCGCTGTATCGCTCCCTGCAGGCCCGCTTCCTGCACGAGGCGGCGGCGCTGCTCGGTTCCACGCAGCTCGGGCAGGCGGCGCTCGTGTGCGATGACCTCGCCGACGCGTGGCGCGCGCTCGCCGGAGCGATCGACGGCGACGATGCGGTCTTCGCGCATCGCGTCAGCGGGCCCTGGGTGCAGCGCATCCGCTCGCTCGAGCACCAGCATGTCGAGGCGCTCGAGGAGCACCTCAGCACGCATCGCGCGATCGCCGCGTAGGTTCGAACCTGGCGCGGCGCCGGTCTTGAACGCGGCGGTCGCCTAGCCTTAGAGGCCATGCGCGACTACACGTCGGCCATTCGCGAGCGGGTCATCGTCTTCGAGGGCGGCATGGGCGCCACCCTCGAGCAGCTCGACCTGTCGCTCGAGAAGGACTACAAGCTGCCCGGCCGCGCGCACGAGGTGCTCATCCTCAACCGGCCCGACGTCATCGAGGTGGTGCACCAGTCGTTCATCGATGCCGGCGCCACCGCGCTGCAGACCGCCACGTTCCAGGCCAGCCGGCTGAAGCTCGACGAGTGGGGGCTGGGCGAGCACACGCACGAGATCAACCTGCGCGGCGCAGAGATCGCGCGCAAGGCTGCCGGCGACCACTTCGTCGCGGGGTCGATCGGCCCGACCGGCTACCTGCCCGCGTCCGACGACCCGACGCTCGGCGAGATCTCCTTCCGCACGCTGGCCGACGGCTTCGCCGAGCAGGCCCTCGGCCTCATCGAGGGCGGCGTCGACCTCATCCTCGTCGAGACCGCGCAGGACATCCTCGAGGTCAAGGCAGCG
>DASZDB010000357.1:0-2971 GCA_035942495.1 Solirubrobacteraceae bacterium | reverse complement strand
GTGCCGAGCATGATGCGGCGCTTGACCTCGGTGCCGAAGCCCTGGCTGAGGGTCTTCGTGTACATCCCGACGAGGCCGCCGTTCTCCACCCGCCGGCCGTAGCGCACGCCGTCGTAGCGGGCGAGGTTCGACGACGCCTCGGCCGGGGCGAGCACGTAGTAGGCGGCCAGCGCGTGCGGCGCGTGCGGCAGCCGGCACGTCTGGACTGTGGCGCCGAGGCTCGCGGCGAGCTTCAGCGTCGCGTTGCACGCGTCGCGCCCGGCGGCGTCGATGCCGACGCCCTCGCCGCTCAGCTCCTCCGGCACGCCGAGCCGGATGCCCTCCAGCGACGTAGCGCTCGGGCGCCCGATCTCGCCGGGGAAGCCGATCGAGGTCGAGTCGCGCTCGTCCTGGCCGACCATGTGACGCAGCAGCAGCGCGGCGTCGGTCACGTCGCGGGTGAGCGGGCCGGCCTGGTCCAGCGACGAGGCGAAGGCGATCATGCCGTAGCGGCTGACCGTGCCGTACGTCGGTTTGAGGCCGACGATCCCGCACAGCGCGGCGGGCTGGCGGATCGAGCCGCCGGTGTCCGGGCCCAGCGCCCACGGCGCCGAGCCGGCGGCCACGGCCGCGGCGCTGCCGCCGCTCGAGCCGCCCGGCACGCGGGCGCGGTGCCACGGGTTCAGCACCGGCCCGAAGGCCGAGTTCTCGTTGGAGGAGCCCATCGCGAACTCGTCCTGGTTGGTCTTGCCCAGCAGCGGCGCGCCGGCCGCGGCGAGCCGCGCGACGACGCTCGCGGTGTACGGCGGGCGGTAGCCCTCGAGGATCTTCGAGCCGGCCTGGCTCGGCACGCCCTCGGTGCAGAAGAGGTCCTTGACGGCGAGCGGGACGCCGGCCAGCGGGGCGTCCTCGGCCGGCGCCGCGGGCGCGTCGTCGGCCACCCACAGGTAGGCGTTCAGCTCGTCGGCGGCGGCGGCGGCGCGGTAGGCGTCGAATACGTCGGCCGCGCTGCAGTCCCCGCGGCGGATCGCGTCGACGGTGGCCGAAGCCGTCAGGCTCATCAGATCGGTCGTGCTCATTCGTCGATCGCGTCGGCCTGCGGGCTGGGTACGAGGAAGCCGCCGTCGGCGACGGCGGGGGCGCTGCCGAGGGCGATCTCGCGCGGCAGCGACGGCTCTACGACGTCGGGCCGCAGGGCGTTGGAGACCTCGACGACATGCGTCGTCGGCGGGACGCCGGCCAGGTCGAGCTCGCCGATCTTCTCGATGTGGCCGAGCACGTTCGAGAGCTCCGCGCTCATGCGCCCGACCTCCTCGTCGGTCAGCTCGAGGCGCGCAAGGCGGGCGACGTGCAGCACCTGTTCACGGTCGATCATCGGCGTCGATTCTAGGAGGCGGTCTTCCCCGCGCCGCGCGCAGGCTCGCCGCAAGCGCCTGGACCGCGCGCCCGACTCCCGCCTCCGGCAGATTCGCGTAGCCGATCACGAGCGTCGGAACCTCGCCGCCGGCGCCCTCCAGCGCAAGGCCGGCGTCGCGACACGCGGCGAGCGCGGCGGCTTCGTCGACGTCGTCGGGCAGTCTGACCACGACGAACAGTCCGGCGGCGGCACCGCCCACGTGCAGCCCCGGAAGCGTCCTGCCCAGCTCGTCGAGCAGCGCGTCGCGCTGCCGGCGGTAGCGGCGGCGCTGGCGGCGCAGGTGGCGATCGAGCTCGCCGCGCTCGATGAGGTCGGCCAGCGCGAGTTGCTGCAGCGACGCGGGCATGCCGCCGCGGCGGCGCTGAAGGTCGGCGAGCGGCTTGACCAGCTCGCGCGGGACGACCAGCCACCCGAGCCGCGTGCCGGGCGCAAGCGACTTGCTGGCCGAGCCGCCGTAGATGACGCGATCGGGCGCGAGCCCCTGCAGCGCGCCGATCGGGTCGCGGTCGTAGCGGTACTCGGCGTCGTAGTCGTCCTCGACGACGACGCCGCCATGTCCGCGCGCCCATTCCACGAGGGCCGCGCGCCGCGCCGGCGAGAGGACCGATCCGCTCGGGTACTGATGCGCCGGAGCGACGGCCACGACGTCGACGGCGGGATGCGCGGCCAGCCGCTCGACGACGAGCCCCTGTTCGTCCACCGGGAGCGGCGTGATGGGCAGCCCGGCGTCCGTCGCGGTCTCCGTGACGCCGCGCCAGCCGGGAGCCTCGACCGCGAGCCGACGGGCCCCGGTCGCCGCCAGCGCCTCCCACAGCAACGCGAACCCCTGGCGCAGACCGTTCGTCACGACGATCTCCTCCGCGCTCGTCCGTACGCCGCGCGCGCGGCCGAGGTACCCCGCCAGCGCGGCCCGCAGCTCGGGCACGCCTGCGCCGTCCGGCAGCCCCAGGCGCTCGTCCGGCGCGTCGCGCAACACGCGTCCGACGGCCGCGCGCCACTGCGTGCGCGGAAACGCCGACAGCGCGGGGACGAACGGGCTGAGGTCGTGCTCGGCGGTGACCCGTGGCGGCGCGGCCGCACCTGCGGCCGGGCGCCCCCCGCCGGTCTCGGCGACCCGCGTCCCGGCGCCGCGCCGCGCCGTCAGATAGCCCTCCGCCACGAGCTGGGAGTACGCGTCGACGACGACGCCGCGCGACACCCCCAGCTCCGTGCACAGCACCCGCGAGGACGGCAGCCGCACGCCCGGCATCAGCGCCCCCCCGCGGATCGCGTCGCGCAGCGCCGCCTCGAGGCGCGCGCGCAGCGACGGCCCGGGAGGGGCTGCGAGATCCAGGTGCAGCTCCATTGGACCTACATTCTTGCGGCTGATTGGCTCTGGCCGTAGGGCCAAGCGCCGCCTAACGTCGTCCGGGTGGCCACCGCCCCCTCGCAGCGCGTCCGCGTTCGCCGCGCGCCGTCGCGCGCCGACTACGAGCGCGCGACGATCGACGCGATCCTCGACGAGGGCCTCGTCGCCCACCTCGGCTTCGCGGTCGAAGGCCAGCCGTACGTGATCCCGACGCTGCACGCGCGCGA
>DASZDB010000356.1:0-2028 GCA_035942495.1 Solirubrobacteraceae bacterium | reverse complement strand
CGGCCTCGAAGGCCACGACCATGTTGTCGCGCAGCTCGTCGTCCTGGATGACCCGCTGCAGATACGGGTTCTCCTTCGCGGCTTGAGCGGCTGCGGCGGCCTTGGCGGCCTTGTCCTTCGCTGCCATTCGTGTCACCTCGGGTTGCTTGCTTGGGGCGTTGGTTGAGCATATACCCGGCTTCCGTTGCGCTCACCCGCTGTCTGCAGCGGTTCGAGCGCGGCCTCGAAGACCTCGCCGATCTCGCTGACGAACCGAAATTCGAGCTTCGAGCGCAGGTGCTCGGGGATCTCGTCGGTGTCGGGCTCGTTGAGCTCGGGAGCGATCACGGTCGTGATGCCGTTGCGCTGCGCGGCGAGCGCCTTGTCCTTCAGCCCGCCGATCGGCAGCACCTGGCCGGTCAGCGTCATCTCGCCGGTCATCGCGAGCGAGTCGCGAACCTGGCGGCCGGTGAGCAGCGACAGCAGTGCGGTCGCCATCGTGATCCCCGCGCTCGGTCCGTCCTTCGGGATCGCGCCCGCCGGCACGTGGATGTGGATGTCGTGGGTCCGAAACCAGTCCGACGGCAGGTTGGGCGCGAGCTCGCGCAGATGGCTGCGCACGTACGACAGCGCGGCCGCCGCGGACTCCTTCATGACATCGCCGAGCTGGCCCGTGATCTGCAGCTCGCCTTCGCCGTCGAACGCCTGCGCCTCGATGAACAGCACGTCGCCGCCGACCGGCGTGTACGCCAGCCCGGTCGCGACGCCGGGCACGCGCGTGCGCCGGCGCGTCTCGGAGTGGTAGCGCTTGCGGCCGAGCAGCTCGCGCGCGCGCGCCTCGCCGATCGACCCCTTCGGCGTCTCCCCTTCGGCCACGCCGCGCGCGACCTTGCGCGCGATCGCGCCGATCTGACGCTCGAGCTCGCGCACGCCGGCCTCGCGGGTGTAGTCGGCGACCACGGCGCGCAGCGCAGCGTCGGTGATGCGCAGCTGGCTGCGCTTCAGGCCGTTGCGCTCGGCCTGGCGCGGGACGAGGTAGCGCTTGGCGATTTGCAGCTTCTCGTCTGCGGTGTAGCCGGCGATGTCGATCATCTCCATGCGGTCGCGCAGCGGCCCGGGGATCGTGTCCAGCGTGTTCGCCGTCGTGATGAACATCACGCGCGAGAGGTCGAACGGCAGGTCGAGGTAGTGGTCGCGGAAGTTCTCGTTCTGCTCGGGATCGAGCACCTCGAGCATCGCGCTGGCGGGGTCGCCGCGGAAGTCCGATCCCATCTTGTCGATCTCGTCGATCATGAACAGCGGGTTGTCGGAGCCCGCGTCGCGCAGGGCGCGGATGATCGTGCCGGGCATCGCGCCGATGTACGTGCGGCGGTGGCCGCGGATCTCGGCCTCGTCGCGCACGCCGCCGGCGCTGATGCGCTCGAACTCGCGCCCGAGCGCGCGGGCGATCGACTTGCCCAGCGACGTCTTGCCGACACCCGGCGGCCCGACGAAGCTGAGGATCGTCCCGCGCGAGACCGGCTGGCCGCCGACGAGCTTGCGCACGGCGAGGAACTCGAGGATCCGGTCCTTGACCTGCTCGAGGCCGTAGTGGTCCTCGTCGAGGATCTTGCGGGCGTGGGCGAGGTCGAGGTTGTCCTCGGTCGACGTGCTCCACGGCAGCGAGGCGATCCACTCCAGGTACGTGCGGATGACGCCGTGCTCGGCGGCGGCCGGCGGCAGGTTCTCCAGCCGGCCGAGCTCGCGATCGGCCTGCTTGCGCACGTCCTCGGGCAGGTCGATCGCCGCGAGCTGCTCGCGCAGCTCGTTGGCCTCCGCGGCGGACTCGTCGAACTCGCCGAGCTCCTCCTGGATCGCCTTGAGCTGCTGGCGCAGGATGAACTCGCGCTGCGTGCGGTCCATGTCGGACTGCACCTGGCTCTGGATCTCCGAGCCGATCGAGATGACCTCGAGCTCGCGCGCCAGCGCCGCGGTCAGGCGGCGCAGCCGCTTGGCGACGTTGGGCTCCTCCAGCAGCGCCTGCTTGTCGTCGGTCGGCAGCCGCAGCGA
>DASZDB010000355.1:0-2866 GCA_035942495.1 Solirubrobacteraceae bacterium | reverse complement strand
GAGCAGCCCCAGCAGCTGTCGGGGCTGATCGCGAAGATCCAGGAGGTCGCGCGCGATGCCGGCCACCCGGCGCCGCTCATCGCCGTGCAGCAGGAGGGCGGCGACTTCAACGCGTTCGGCAACCTCGCCCCGGACGGCCAGGTCGACGTCGGCGAGGGCACCCGCGAGGACATCGCCAGCAGCGCCAGGACGACCGCCGAGCAGCTCAAGGCGCTCGGCGTCGGCGTGAACCTCGCGCCCAACGCCGACGTCGCGGTCGCCGGAGGTCCGGGCCAGGGTCGCGCGTTCTCGAACTCACCGGCGAAGGTCGCCGCCGCGGTCAAGGCGACGGTCGGCGCGTACAACGATGTCGGCGTCGCGGCGGCCGTCGGCCCGTTTCCGGGAACCGGCGCAGCGTCGCAGGACCCGAACGCCGGCCCCGCGCCGGTCGGGCTCTCGCTCGACGACCTGCGCGAGAGCGACCTCAAGCCGTTCGAGGCGGTGGCCGACGGCGACGACCGCGCTCCGGCGATGCAGATGTCCAACGCCATCTACGTCGCGTTCGACGGGGTGACGCCGGCCACGCTGCTGCCCGAGGCCGTCAAGGAGCTGCGCGAACGCCTGGACTTCAAGGGCACGATCCTGTCCGCCGACCTCGTCGCGACGACCGCGACGGCGGGCGGCACGGTCGGCGAGGCGGCGGTCAAGGCCCTGCAGGCCGGCGTCGACATGCTGGTCATCCCCGGCGGGCGCCCGCAGCAGGACCAGGCCTTCCGCGCGGTCGTGGCCGCCGTGCGCTCCGGCGCCCTATCGGCGGCGCGGGTCCGTGAGGCGCTCGAACGGATCGCCGCGCTGCGCGCGTTTACGCGCGAGACGCGCGAGCCGGTCCGCGCCGAGGGCTGAGCCCGTTGCGACAGATGACCATCGTACGTGCGGCGGCCGGCGCAACACGAGCATCGTCAGCGGTGCTCGGTCTTCAGGCGCGGGGGACCGGCTCTGACCCCTCGCCCTTCGCGGATCGGCGTTCGCGAACCCACCCGATGATCTCGGACCCGAGAACACGCTGACGGCGACGATCCCGACGATCCAGAGTTGCCACGGCGAGGACGTATCGGCGACGCTGAAGCCGATCCCGGCGATCAGCGCGTACAGCAGCGCGAACGGGAGGCGCCGCACCAGCCGCCGATTCACCGCTTCACGCAAATTGTCCCGTGGCGGCGTCTACGACCCTCACAACATTACTGTTACAGGCAAGGGCCGGGGCGCGAGCTAGAGGCGCCGGCGACCGGCGAACGCCTTGCCGAGCGTCACCTCGTCGGCGTACTCGAGGTCGCCGCCGACCGGGAGGCCGCTGGCCAGTCGCGTGACGACGACGTCGGGCGCGCGCTCGCGCAGCGTGTCGGCGATGTGCAGTGCTGTCGCCTCGCCGGTGGTGGTCGAGTTCGTGGCCAGGACGACCTCGCGGATGGGGGCGTCCTGATCGCTCACGCGCCGGAAGAGCTCGGCGATCTTCAGGTCGTCCGGATCGACGCCGTCGATCGGCGACAGCGCGCCGCCGAGCACGTGATAGCGGCCCTGGAACTCGTGGGTGCGCTCCACCGGGATGACGTCGCCGGCCTCCTCGACGACGCAGATCACACCAGGATCACGGCGCTCGTCGGAGCAGATCCGGCAACGCGGTCCGTCGGCGAAGTTGAAGCAGACCTCGCAGAGGCCGATGCGCTCCTTGACCTCGCGGATCGACTCCGCCAGCGCCGCGGCATCCTGCGGCGACGCGCGCAGGATGTGCAGCGCCAGGCGCTGCGCCGTCCGTGCACCGACCCCCGGCAACTTGCCGAGCTCCGTGATCAGCCGGTGGATCGGTGGGGCGTACAAGCGGGGTCGCCCGAGCGCCTAGAGCCCGAGCCCGCCCAGCGCGCCGAGGTCCATCCCGCCGGTGAGGCCACCCATCCGGGTCGCGGCGAGCTCCTGGGCCTGCCGGATCGCTTCGTTGACGGCGGCCAGGACCATGTCCTGCAGCAGCTCGGGATCCTCGGGGTCGATCGCGTCGGGCGCGATGACGATGGCCTTGACCTGCAGGTCGCCGGTGATCGTGACGGTCACCATGCCGCCGCCGGCCGACGCCTCGATCGTCTCGTTGGCGAGCGCCTCCTGTGCCTTCATCATGTCGGCCTGCATCTTCTGGACCTGCTGGAGCATCTTGTTCATGTTCGGCTGCTGGGGCATCAGCTGCTGGCCTCGCTCTCTGGGTGGATCTCCTCGGCATCGAACTCTGCCACGAACCGCGCGACCCACTCGCTGTCGGTCGGCGCGGGCGCCGGCTGCGTGACGGCGGCGGCCTCCCGGCCGAGCACGTAGGCGATCTGCGGCTTCGCCCCGCCGGTGAGCGTGCGGATCGCCTCGCCGACGCACGCGCGGTCCTCGTCGCTGTCGGCCTTGCGCATGTTGTAGTCGACGCCGTCAGCGTCCGGCGCGAAGGCGATCGTCACCTGCGTGCCGCGGACGGCGACCGGCACCGTCTTGGCGAGCCGGTGGGCGCACAGCGTGTTGCCGGAGGTCTTGAGCTCCTCGAGCACGGCGGGCCAGACGGCGCGCAGGCTCTCGAGCTCAAGCGCGACCGGCGCGGCGACGGCAACCGCGGCCGGCGGGGCGCTCGGCGGCGGCACCTCGGGCGGGGACGCCGGCGGCGGCCCCGAGGACTCCGGCCCCGGGGCGGGCGGGGTCGGCGACTCGGCGATCGGCATTTGCTGGGATGTTGGTGCCGACGGCTGACGACTCGCCGCGGCCGCCGCGCCCATCGCGCCGACGCCGCTCACTCCGGCTGCCACCGCAGCCGCGGCATGTCCCGCATCCGGGGCGGCGACGGCCCCGCGCAGCGCCGCCTCCA
>DASZDB010000354.1:0-2198 GCA_035942495.1 Solirubrobacteraceae bacterium | reverse complement strand
ACCACTCCGAGGCGTCGGGCGACAAGCTCACGGCAGCGGGCTGGCATGCGCGCGCCGCCGCGTGGGCCGAATCCGCGTCGCCCGCCGAGGGGCTGCGCCACTGGCGCCGGGTGCGTCACCTGACCGGCGTGCTCGACGGGTCTCCCCAGCGCGACGAGCTGGCGACCAGGGCGCGGATCGGCATCCTCGGCCTGGCCTGGCGACTCGGAATGTCGGCCGAGGAGACCGCGGCGATCCACAGCGAAGGAGACGGGGACGCCGAGCGCTTTCGGCTCGACCTCTTCTATGCCGGGTCGATGATGCACAGCGGCCGCGAACGTGAGGGGCTCGACGGGTTCCGGGCAGCCAGCCGGCAGGCCGTCGCGGCCGGCGATCCCGGGCGTGCGCTGACCGCTTGCAACGGCGTGGCCTACGCGAGCTGGATCGCCGGCTCGTTGCGCGAGGCGGTGGAGACGATCGACCGCGCGCTGGCGCTGGCCGGCGACGACCCGACGACCGGCTCGGGCGTGGCCTTCGTCTGCCCGCTCGCATATGCGCTCCAGAGCCGCGGGCAGAGCGTCGGCTACGCGGGTGAGCTCGAAGCCGCCCGCCGCGATTTCGACCGCGCGGTCGAGTTGGCCCGCGAGCACGACGACGCTCAGACGGAGTCCGCGTGTCACGCGAACCGCGCGCTGCTCGAAGCGCAGGCCGGGGAGATCGAGGCGGCACTCGGCAGCGCTGCGCTCGGCCTCGCGATCGCCGAGCAGGCCGGCGACACGACCCACGCCATCGCATGCTCGACGCCCGTGGCTGTGGCGGACGCCGGCGCGGGACGCTTCGCGGATGCGCTCGCGCGGGCCGAGTCGAACCTCGCGACGATCCGCCGGCACGACGTCGGTCTCTACTTCGAGCCGCTGCTGCTCGCGACGATCGCGCGATCGCGACACGCGCTCGGCGACCCGGACGGCGCGCTCGCCGCCGCCGAGGAGGCCGTGGCCATCACGGACGCCCGGTCGCTCAAGACCTGCGCGCTACCTGCGCCGATCGCGCTCGCTCAGATCCTGATCGCGACCCAGGCAGCCGCCGCGGGCGAACGCATCGCAAGCGTTCTCGCGGTTGCCCTGGACGTCGCGCGCGAGAGTGGCGCGCGCGCGTTCGAGCGGCAGATCCATCAAGAGCACGCGGCGCTCGCGCGCCGGCGCGGTGACCCCGTCAGAGCAAACCCCTAAGAGACTATGGCCGGAGTCCTGAAAATCGTGGTGTCCGGTCTCGCGATAACCACACGCCCCCGCAAGCGTGGCCCATCGCCCCCTCGCCGCACCCATGCGGTTTCAACTGAGCTGCTCGGACAGTCCGATGATGATGCCCTCGGGGCCACGTAGGAAGCAGAGCCGGTAGAGGTCCTCGTATTGCGCGATCTCGCCGACGAGTTCGCCACCGTGGCGGCGCAGGCGGGCGACGACGTCGTCGACGTCGTCGACAACGAACATGATGCGGCGCATGCCCAGCGCGTTCGCCGGCGCGCTCTCCGGCTCGGCCCTGACCGCCGGCGGCGTGTGGAACTTCGACAGCTCAACCCGGCCGTGACCGTCCGGGGTCCGCATCATGGTGATGTCGGCACGGACGCCGTTGAGCCCGACGGTGCTGTCCACCCAAGGTCCCTCGACCGTCGTCTCGCCTTCTAGCTCCATGCCGAGCTCGGCGAAGAACGCTTTGGCAGCCTCGAGGTCCTCGACAACGATGAGAACGTTGTCCATCCGCTGAATCGGCATGTCGTGGTCTCCTGGTGTCGTGGGCCGCGCCTGTCGTGGGTGGGCGGCCTCTATCTGATGAGCGGAGCCGGTCAGAGCTTCTCGACCTGCGACTAGCCGTGCACGATGATCGACATCGGCGAAGAGGACGCCGACCACACGAAGCGGGCCTGACGGTGGTCGAGTTCACGCTGGCGGCCGACTCGCGGGCGCCCGCGCTGCGGCGCGCCTCGCCGCGATCGAACACCGGCCTGAACCGGCGGGCGATCCGCGGCGAACCTGAGCGCGGAGGCCCCTCATCCCACCATCCGGCGCGCGTCGATACGTCGTGTCGATTTCGGCGCATCTCGTTCGACGTATGGATAGAACGTCGTTTCCAACCCCAGGAGGCATCCGATGCGCGTCATGGGCATCGTCAAGGCAACCCCCGAGAGCGAAGCGGGCGAGATGCCGAGCACCGAGCTGCTC
>DASZDB010000353.1:0-1511 GCA_035942495.1 Solirubrobacteraceae bacterium | reverse complement strand
GCGCGGCGGCGCGTCGTGCGGCGCATCTCGACGCTCGACGGGCCGCGCAGCGCGGAGGCGCTGGCGGGTGCCGGCGCGATCGTCGGCCACGCGTCGCAGGGCGCGGTGCCGCTGTTGTCGGGGTGGCCGCTGCGCGTGCGGCGCGTCCTGCGCGGGTTCGGCGAGCCGCGCTACGCGGCGATCGCACCGGGCGGCGCGCACGCCTTCGTGACCGATTCCGCTCACGGTGAGCTCGCCGTAGTCGACCTCGACCGCGGACGCGTCGTGCGCCGGTTGGAGGTCGGCGCGGGCGCGCGGCACATGACGCTCGATCCGGCCGGCCGGACGCTGTGGATCGCGCTGGGCTCGACGGCGTCGGTCCTCGTCGTGGTCGACGTCTCCGAGCCGGTGGCGCCGCGCGTCGTGCGGCGCGTCGCGCCGCCCTTCGGCGCGCACGACGTCGCGTTCTCGCCAAGCGGGCGGCGCGTCTGGGTCACCGCCGGCCGGACACCGGAGATCGCTTTGTATCGCGCCGGCGCAAGCCGTCCGTCAGCGGTGCTCGGCGCCACCGCCGCACCGCAGCACATGGCCTTCGGGCCACACGGCGCCTACGTCGCCAGCGGCGAGGGCCGGTCGCTCACCGTCCACGCGCTCGACGACGGCCGCGTGCGCCGCCGCTCCGCCGTCCCGCTGGGCTCCTACAACGTGGCCTCCGGCGCGGCCGGCGTGCTGACGCCATCGCTCAGCTCCGGCGAGCTGACCGTGCTCGACGGCGCCGGGCGCGTGCGCTGGGCCGTGCCGATCGCGGCGGGCGCGCACGACGCGTGCCTGCTGTGAGCGTCTGCGACGATCGGGCGATGAGCCGTCGCGACCTCGCCCACGTGCTCGACGCACTGTGGGAGCGGTCCGGCGGCGAGGCCGGCGTCGGCGTGCCCGTCGCCGACATCGACGTCGCGATCGGCCGCGGGCATGGCGACATGCGCACGCCGCTGAACCTGCAGTCCCTCGCCGACGACGGCCGCGCCGCGCCGCTGACGGACGGGCGCTGGGCGCTGACGCCGGAAGGCGTGGCGTGGCTGCGACAGGACCGCGACCTCTCCGATCGCTGAGCGCGCTTCCGTCGGAGGGGTGAGTCGAATTCGCCTCGTCATGCGAGGCCAGATCGACTCACCCCCGCCTGAACGTGGCGTTGCGCTCGTGCCGGCGGGGTACGGCGGCGACCGACACCAGCAAAGGAGCCCACATGGAACGCGACCCCGGCAAGACCCCCGATCTCGAGGGCGACGACCTGTTCGGCAACCCGGAGAAGGTCGATCACTCGATCGAGGAGGACCTCGACGCGCGGCTGCAGGCCGATCAGGACGAGGACGACGAGGACTGAGCAACGCGCGGCGACCGCGCCGCCGCACCAGCGGAGAGGGAGGGATTCGAACCCTCGGTGGGTTGTAGCCCACACACGATTTCCAGTCGTGCCCGTTCAGCCGCTCCGGCACCTCTCCGAGGCCGCTCAGGCTACCGCGCGTGAGGCGCGA
>DASZDB010000352.1:0-2964 GCA_035942495.1 Solirubrobacteraceae bacterium | reverse complement strand
CCGTCGTCCTGCGCGACGGCCCGCGCCTGCACCGCCGCCAGGTCCGATCCGGCCGCCGGCTCCGAGAAGAGCTGACACCAGACCTCGTCGCCGTGCAGCATCGGCCCCAGGTAGCGGCTCTTCTGCTCCTCGCTGCCGTGGGCGATGATCGTCGGCCCGAGCATCCCGACGCCGATCACGTCGAGGATCCCGGGCACGCCCGCGCGCGCGATCTCCTGCCCGACGATGACGTGCTCGACCGCTCCGAGCCCCTGGCCCCCGAGCTCCGCCGGCCACGTGACGCCGGCCAGCCCGGCCGCGGCGAGCCTGCCCTGCCACGCGCGCCGGGCGGCGACCTGCGCCGCGTCGTCCTGATCCTGCTCGGGCGGCGCCTCGTGCTTGTGCTCTTGCAGCCATGCGCGCACCTTCGAGCGGTACTGCGCCTGCTCGGGCGTGTCGTTGAGGTCCACGGGAGAGGTCGCTCCTTCCGGATCGGCTCCAAAACCGTTGCACTGGCTGACCGGCCAGTCGGGACGCGGACGATACGGGCTACGGCACCGCTGCGCTGCGACTTGTCCGCTCGGTTTGCGCGACCAGCGCGTCGAGCGGCGCCCAGAACGTGCGCTGCGCGGCGCCGCTGAAGCGACGGGGAGCGTCGTGGCGGTCGACGGCGTCGTCGCGGATCGTCACGAGCGAGGCGTCGGCGCGGGCCGCGCCGGCGACGATCCGGTGCGCGGTGCCGCTGCCGACCGACGTGTCGCGCTCGCCGGCGAGCGCGATGACGCGCGTGCCCGGCGCGATCTGCATGAGGTCGACCGACGGAAGCGGCACCTTGAGGTGGCGCAGCTTGCGGCCCGGATAGACGCTGAAGACGGCGGCCGGCGCCGGCAGCCCGTGGTCGGCCGCGACCGCCGCGTAGTCGGCCGCCAGCGCACCCCCCGCCGAATGCCCGGCGACCACGAGCCGCCCGGGCGCGAGCACGACCTGCCCGAGCGCCGCGCGCACGCCCGCCAGGACGTTGCTCAGCGGCGACGTCGTGTCGTAGGCCGGCCTCGTCTGGTAGGCGGGGAAGATCACCGTGACGCCCTTGCGCACGAGGTGGCCGAGCCAGGGTCCGTAGCGAGCGGGGTCGATGGCCACCCAGCCGTGCAGGAAGATCACGACGGGTCCCGGTGCGCCGGCCGAGCCCCGCGGCCGGAAGATCGCGGCGCCCTGAGCGCCCGCGCCCGCTTCGCTGCGCTCGGCGCCGTCGGGCACGAACCGCGTGTCGGACGCGAACTCGGGTTCGGCCCCTGGCTCGGGTTCGGCCCCTGGCTCGGGGTCGGGCTCCGCGGCCGGGCGCGGCAGCGGCGTCGGCGGGTCGCCGCTCGAGCCGGCCTGACCCAGCACCGCGGTCGCCAGCACCCCGACGACGACCAGCACCGGCACGAGGACGGCGACCAGCAGCCACCGCACGGGTCTGCGGTCGGGCCGGCTCACGCCGGGTGGCGACGGACGGGCATCGACCACAAGCCTGACAGCGAGGCTGCCGATCGCGCGTCGCCGTCGTGCCGCACCCGCCGGTCGGCCCTCACCGCGTGCCGCCGCGCCACCAAGCACACCGATCGGCCGGAAAAGCGTCCAGAATGCTTAACAGAAGCTAAGAACGCCTGCAACAGCGGACCTTTTGCCGCCTGCGGAGTTCCCCTGGGGTCCCCAGGGGCGGTGGCGACTGGACATTCCGGCCCGCTGTGGACTATTGTCGCGAAAAGAACCGGCTGGGTCGGGGCAGAGGGAGACGTACCGGGACCCGGAATCGGAGTTATTGGGAGCGAGCACCTGAGGCAGCGCGCGGCAGACGTCGCGGCGGCTTCAGGATCGAACAACAGAGGGGAGCCACAGTGCTTATACGGCCAGGCGCATTGGCGCCGCATCGGTGGAGCGTTCCGTGCCAGCGCTAAAACGGAAGAAGTCCAAGACCCCCCAGCAGATGGGTGGAGTCGCGAGCGGCAGCGGGACAACGCGTCCCAGCGGCGCCTCAGGCGGCGTGCAGGGCGTCAACGTCATCATCTTGGTGCTCGTCGCAGCGTCCGTCGTCATCGCTGCCGGCCTCCTTGCGGAGACCGTCAACACCGCGCGTGCTATCGACAAGAAGGCGAAGAGCATCCGCGATACAGGTATCGGCATCAACACCGCTACCGACTCGATTTCGCAGCTGCAGCGGACGAACCGGATCGCCTCGTCGATCCTGACCACCGCTGATCCACTGGCCCCGCGGCTGACGAGGATCGTCGCCCGCGCCCGGTCGATCAACAACGACGCGACCTCGATCGACAGCCTCGCGAGCACGATTCTCTCGACGGCCGGCACGATCAACACGAGCGCGACGACGATCGGCGGCACCGGTACCGACATCAACAACACGGCGGGCACGATCAACACGACCGCCGGGTCGATTGACGAAGTCGCCGGTGGCATCAACTCGATCGCGGGCACGATCAACCGGACCGCGAGGAGCATCAACCAGATCGCCGGGCCCGGCTCGGGCATCCTCGGCATCGCGCGCATCATCGATCAGGACGCGGCGACGATCGTTCGCGGTCTGACTGAGAAACTGGGCATCGCCAGGGGCATCAAGTCCGATTCCGGCGACATCCTCGGCGACTCGGACGCGATCAAGGACACCGCGGCGTGCATCGACGTCAACGCGAACCTCGGTAACCCGAAGGCTCCCAAGGGCGACTGCCAGGGGAAGACCCCATGAGCCGCGCTATGAGCAACGTCGCGATCGCGATCTCTAGGAGGACCCCGTGCAGCGTGGCATAGAAACAGATCTCAGCTGGACCTGGATCTTCGGAAAGATCCTGATCCTGGTCGTCGTCGTGGTGATCGGATTCCTGTCCGGCATCACGAGCGCGCTGAACTCGATCGACAAGGCGCTCGGTACGACCGAGGCGACCCTCACGGATGTCGGCGGCGACGCCGACCCCCTGCCGGGCTACATCC
>DASZDB010000351.1:0-2725 GCA_035942495.1 Solirubrobacteraceae bacterium | reverse complement strand
TGTGCAGGTCGACGTTCGACGTCGCCTCGTCGAGGATCAGCACGCGCGGGTCGGCCGCCAGCGCGCGGGCGAACGCGATGAGCTGGCGCTGGCCGGCCGAGAGCTGCGTGCCGCGCTCCCCGACCTCCGTGTCGTAGCCGTGCTCGAGCCCCTCGACGAACTCCGCCGCGCCGACCGCCCGGGCGGCCGCGCGGACCTCCTCGTCCGTCGCATCCGGGCGCCCGAAGGCGATGTTCTCGGCGATCGTGCCGCTGAAGAGGAACGCCTCCTGCGGGACGATGCCGAGCTGGCGGCGCAGCGAGCGCTGCGTGACGCTGCGCAGGTCGTGACCGTCGACGAGGACGGCGCCCACGGTCGGGTCGTAGAAGCGCGCGACGAGCTTGGCGATCGTCGACTTGCCCGCTCCGGTCGCGCCCACCAGCGCCACGGTCTGCCCCGGCGGGATCTTCAGCGAGAGGTCCTTCAGCGCCCACGCCGCGTCCTCGCCTGCGCCGTAGGAGAAGCCGACGCCGCGCAGCTCGATCTCCCCGCGCAGGCGGCCGAGCTCGATCGCGTCCGGAGCGTCGACGAGGTCGGACTGCTCGTCGAGCAGGTCGAAGATCTTGTCCAGCGCCGCCATGCCGGCCTGGTAGGTGGTGTAGAGCTGGGAGAGCTGCTGGATCGGGTCGAAGAAGAGGTTCAGCGCGGCGACGAACGCGACGATGACGCCGGGCGTGATGTCGCCCTCGATCGCCTGAAAGCCGCCGTACAGCAGGATCCCGACGGTCGCGATCGCGCTCAGCAGCTCGACGCCCGGGAAGTACGCGGCGTTGAGGTTGACGGTCGTCATGTTCACGTCGCGGTTGTGGTCGTTGAGCGCCCGGAAGCGCGTGATGTGGCGCGGCTCCTGGCTGAACGAGCGCACGACGCGGATCCCCGACAGCGACTCCTGCAGGTACGCGGTGATCGCGCCGATCGCCTCGCGGGTGCGGGCGTAGGCGTCGGCCGACGCGATCCGGAACGCCAGCGACGCGACGCCCATGATCGGGAAGATGAGGAACGTCAGCAGGGCGAGCTCGACGTCCAGCCAGAGGAGGATGGCCATCGTGCCGATCAGCGTCAGGGTGCTCTGAAAGAGGGTGACCACGCTGTCGGTGACCAGCGTGTCGAGTGCCTGCACGTCATTCGTCATGCGCGAGATGAGCTGCCCGGCCTGTCGGCGTTCGTAGAAGCCGACCGGCAGGGACTGCAGGTGGGCGAAGATCCGCAGCCGCAGGTCCTGCAATGCCCGCTGGCCGACCCAGCCGACGAGGTACGTCTGTGCGTACGAGGCGCCCCAGAACACGAACGCGCTGACGACGAACAGGGCGACGACGAGATTGAGGGTCCCGAGGTCGCCGGCCTTGATGCCATCGTCGATCGCGAACTTGATCAGCGGTGGCGGGGCCAGCGTCGCCGCCGTCGCCGCGGCGAGGGCCGCGAACATGAGGATGACCCGCGAGCGGTAGGGCCGCAGCAGCGAGGTGAGGCCGCGCAGCTTGCGCCCACGGCCGCCGGTCTGGCGCAGGCGGCGGCGCAGTTCGGCCGTCGTCAGCGGCCGCCCGTCCTCCACGAGCTGGTCGCTGACCGCGTCGCGCGGCCCGGCCGGCTGCGGTGCGGGCCTCATAGCCCGGCCACCTCCGGCTCCAGCGGCTTGCGCGTGAGGAAGACCTGGTCGGGCAGCCCCTTCTCGACGATCTCGCGGTAGAACGGCGAGCGCTCGAGCAGCTCCGCGTGGGTGCCGCGGTCGATGAGCCGGCCGGCGTCGAGGATCGCGATCTCGTCGGCGAGCGCGATCGTCGAGAGCCGGTGCGCGATGACGAACGTCGTGCGGCCGGCCATCGCGGCCCCGAGGCCGCGCTTGATCTCGCGCTCCGTCGAGGCGTCGATCGAGGAGGTCGCGTCGTCGAGGATGAGCACGCGCGGGTCGGCGAGCAGCGCGCGGGCGATCGCGATCCGCTGGCGCTGGCCGCCGCTGAGCGTGAGGCCGCGCTCGCCGACGCGCGTGTCGTAGCCGTCGGGCAGGCGCGTGATGAAGTCGTGCGCCTGCGCGCGACGCGCGGCCTCCTCGACCTCCTCGCGGCCGGCGTCGGAGGAGCGGGCGTAGGCGATGTTCGCGTGAACGGTGTCGCTGAAGAGAAACGGGTCGTCGTTGACCACCGCGATCTGCGCGCGCAGCGCGTGCGGGTCGAGGCTGCGCACGTCGGCGCCGTCGACGAGCACCGTCCCGGAGGTCGGGTCGTACAGGCGCGGGATGAGCTGCACGAGCGTCGACTTGCCCGAGCCGGTCGGGCCGACGAGCGCGATCGTCGTGCCCGCCTCGACCGTCAGCGAGACGTCGCGCAGCGCGGGTTCGGCGTGGCTGTCGGCGGCCTCGTTGTAGGCCAGCGTGACGTCGCGCAGCTCGACGCGGCCCGAGCCCTCCGGCAGCGGACGCGCGTCGGGCCCCGCGACGATCCGCGGCTCGCGGTCGAGCAGCTCGAACAGCCGGGCGCCGGAGGCCGTCGCGCGCTGCGCGAGCCCGAGCGTCCAGCCGAGGGTGCGGACCGGCGCCAGCAGCATGAGCAGGTAGCCGTAGAAGGACACGAACTCGCCGAGCGTGAGGCTTCCGTTGACGACCATCCGGCCGCCGACGAGCAGCAACGCCGCCAAGCCGAGCTGGGGCAGGAAGCCGATGAACGGGTTGTAGAACGCGCGCAGCCGCGTC
>DASZDB010000350.1:0-2036 GCA_035942495.1 Solirubrobacteraceae bacterium | reverse complement strand
GCGCTACGCTGCCACACGGCGGCGCTGAGCTACTCGCCCGACACCGTCACGAGCAACGAGCGGGCGCCGCCGCGATCGCGGTGCTCGCAGAGGTAGATCCCCTGCCAGGTGCCGAGCGCCAGGCGCCCGGCGGAGATCGGCAGCGTCAGCGACGACCCCATGAGCGCGGCCTTGACGTGCGCCGGCATGTCGTCGGCGCCTTCGAGCGTGTGCGTCCACGCGAACTCCTCCGGCACCGCATGGTTCAACCAGGTCTCGAAGTCGCGGCGCACGTCGGGCGACGCGTTCTCGTTGAGGGTCAGCGACGCGGACGTGTGTCGGATGAACAGGTGCGCGAGGCCGATCTTCAGGTCTCTCAGCTCCGGAAGCGCGTCGACGATCTCAGCCGTCACGAGGTGCACGCCGCGCGGGCGCGGCTGCAATGTGATCTCGCGCTGGCTCCAGGACACCGGACGCAGGCTACCCCGGCGGCGGCAATGTGTGGACAGCGCCTATGCGGGTAGGGTGAAGGTATGTCAATTCCCGAAGGAAGTCACACCATTGGGCCCAGCAACGGTTCGCTGAAGGTCAAGACAGGCCGGGAGGGCGCAGCCTCGAAGGCGGGGCACGATCTCACGCTCGGGGTCACCAGCTGGGAGGCGACGGTCGAGGGCGGCGACAGTCCCTCGATCAAGCTGACGGCCGATCCGAGCTCGATCGACGTCATCAAGGGCGAGGGCGGCGCCAAGCCCCTCGGCGACAAGGACAAGGCCGACATCAAGAAGAGCATGGACAGCAAGGTGCTCGGCTCGTCGCAGATCACGTTCACCTCCAGCGAGGTGACCGACAGCGAGGCCAAGGGCGAGCTCTCGATCGCGGGCAAGAGCAACGACGTTTCGGTACCGCTCAACGTGAGCGGCGACAAGATCAGCGGCAGCGTGACGCTCAGCCAGAGCGACTACGGGATCAAGCCGTTCAAGGCGCTGATGGGCGCGCTGAAGGTCAAGGACGAGGTCACCGTGGAGTTCGAGGGCAAGCTCTAGGAAATAGCCCCGGGCGCGACGCCGACGTAGGCTTGCGGCGTGACCCGCCGCAAGCCGCGCGTGTTGTGGAAGCCCGGCGAGGAGTTCGTGGCGCGCACTCGGCTGCGGGCGTACGAGCAGTGGCTGGCGAGGTATTGCGGCGTCGAGGTCGGCGGCTACGACGAGCTGTGGCGCTGGTCGGTCGGCGATCTCGAGGCCTTCTGGTCGTCGATCGCCGAGTTCTTCGACGTGCGCTTCCACGAAGCGCCCGGCACCGTCCTCGGCCGTCGTGAGATGCCGGGCGCGCAGTGGTTTCCGGCCGCGACGGTCTCCTACCCAGAGCACATCTTCCGCGACCGCGATGGCGATGCGGTGGCGATCCGCCACGCCTCCGAGCTGCGTCCGCTGGAGGAGATGACGTGGGCGCAGCTGCACGAGCAGACCGCGCGCATCCAGGCCGGCCTGCGCGCGCTGGGCGTCGGCCGCGGCGACCGCGTCGCCGCGTACATGCCGAACATCGCCGAAACGGTCGCGGCGTTCCTGGCGACCGCCGGGCTGGGTGCCGTCTGGTCGAGCTGCTCGCCGGACTTCGGCGCGCGCTCGGTGATCGACCGCTTCGCCCAGATCGAGCCGGCGGTGCTGCTCGCCGTCGACGGCTATCGCTACGGCGGCCGCGACCACGACCGCGGGGCGGTGGTCGAGGAGATCCACTCCCAGGTCGGCGGGTCGCTCGTGCGCCTGGGCTACCTCGACGGCGGCGGCTGGGCGGACGGCTTCCTCGGCGCCGCCGGCGAGGCGCCGCTCGTGCTCGAGCCGGTCGCCTTCGATCATCCGCTGTGGGTCCTGTACTCCAGTGGCACGACCGGGCTGCCGAAGGCGATCGTGCAGGGCCATGGCGGCATCCTGCTCGAGCAGCTCAAGCACCAGAACCTGCACCTCGACATGCACGCGGACGACCGCGCGTTCTGGTTCACCACGACGGGCTGGATGATGTGGAACTTCCTCGTCGGAGTGCTGCTCACGCCGGCGTCCATC
>DASZDB010000349.1:0-2022 GCA_035942495.1 Solirubrobacteraceae bacterium | reverse complement strand
CGCCTGAAGGCCCGCTACCTCGAGGAGATCCGCCCCGCGCTCATGGAGCGCTTCGGCTACACGTCGGTCATGCAGGCCCCGAAGATCGAGAAGATCACGGTCAACATGGGCGTCGGCGACGCCAAGCAGGACTCCAAGGCGCTCGAGGCCGCGCAGGAGCAGCTCGCGACGATCGCCGGCCAGAAGCCCAACGTGCGCCGCGCCCGCAAGTCGATCGCGAACTTCAAGCTGCGCGAGGGGATGCCCGTCGGGCTTGCGGTCACGCTTCGCCGCGATCGCGCCTACGAGTTCCTCGACCGGCTCATGTCGGTGGCGATCCCGCGAATCCGCGACTTCCGCGGCCTGAAGGCCAACGCCTTCGACGGCCGCGGCAACTACTCGCTGGGCGTCCGGGAGCAGACGATCTTCCCGGAGATCGACTACGACTCGGTCGACACGGTCCGCGGTCTGGACATCACGATCACGACGTCGGCGAAGACGGACATCGAGGCGTTCGCGCTGCTCGAGGCGTTCGGGATGCCCTTCACGAAGGAGAACCGGCCCGACCGCGCCGAGCAGGAAGCGCGTGCCGCAGCCGCCGCGGAGGCCGCGCACCACGAGGAGCTGCGCGCCAAGGCGGAGGCCGAGCAGGCCGCGCTGGAGCAGCTCAAGGAGGAGAACCCCGAGGCCTACGAGAAGCCGGCCGAGGAACCCGCTGACGAAACCGAAGAGGAAGCAGGCAACGACTAAGATGGCCAAGACGTCCCAGCGGGTTCGCCAGGCACGGCCCGCGAAGTTCCCCACCCGGGAGTACAGCCGTTGCCGCCGTTGCGGCCGGGCCCGCTCCGTGTATCGCAAGTTCGGCCTGTGCCGGATCTGCCTGCGCGAGATGGCCCACAACGGTTTCGTGCCCGGCATGACGAAGTCTTCGTGGTAACAGAGCAGCATCTACCGAGAGCACGACCGTGAGCGCCAGCACCGACCCAATCGCCGATTTTCTGACCCGGATCCGCAACGCGATCCAGGCCGCCCACGAGACGGTCGACATCCCGTCGTCGCGGCTGAAGTCCGAGTGCGCGCGCATCCTCGCCGAGCAGGGCTACATCGACGGCTACGAGGTCGTCGCGCCGGATGCCGACCATCCCGGTGAGCTGATCCGCGTGCGCCTGAAGTACACCTCCGACCGCCGCTCGGCGATCTCCGGCCTCAAGCGCATCTCGCGCCCGGGCCGTCGCACGTACGCCGGCGCGCAGGACATCCCCAAGGTCCTCGGTGGAATGGGCACCGCGATCGTGTCGACGTCACGCGGCGTGATGACCGGCCACGAGGCCCGCAGCGCGGGCGTCGGCGGCGAAGTCGTCGCGCACGTCTGGTAATCAAGATGGCCCATCCCACAACCCACACCGCCGGCTGCACGCGTCTCGCGGCGCAGGGTCGCCACGGACCGAAGGAGTCCGTGCCGCTGGCACTGTCCACCTTCGCCCCGCGGCGCCCTGCATCCGCGATACGCGCACATCTGACGGTGCGGGCCGCGCAACGGACCATCTGATGTCGCGAATCGGAAAGAAGCCCATTCCCCTGCCGACCGGCGTGACGGTGTCGATCGAGCCCGAGCTCGTGCGCGTCAACGGACCGCGCGGCGAGCTGTTCGAGCGCGTTCCGCTGGCGATCACGGTCGAGCAGGAGGGCGAGCAGCTCGTCGTCAAGCGCCCGACCGACCGCGGCGAGCACCGCGCGCTGCACGGCCTGACGCGCTCGCTCGTGGCCAACATGGTCGAGGGCGTCACCACCGGCTACACGAAGACCCTCGAGATCCAGGGCGTCGGCTACCGGGCGCTGCTCAAGGGCCGCGATCTCGAGCTCGCCCTCGGCTACTCGCATCCCGTGCCGATCAAGGCGCCGGACGGCATCGAGTTCGAGGTGCCCATGCCCACGCGGATCGTCGTGAAGGGCAACTCCAAGCAGCAGGTGGGCGAGATCGCCGCCAACATCCGCAAGCAGCGCCCGCCGGAGCCCTACAAGGGCAAGGGCATCCGCTACGAA
>DASZDB010000348.1:0-2071 GCA_035942495.1 Solirubrobacteraceae bacterium | reverse complement strand
CGGGGTTGCGGTCGTAGAACGGCAGCAGGAACAGCAGGATCATGCAGATCGTCGGCACGCCGATCGAGGCGAGCGGCGTGAGCGACGGCGGCTTGATGATCCGCAGAACCTCGAAGAGGAAGAAGAAGTACCACTCGGGTCGCGGCGTGTAGGTCGTCGTCGTCGGGTCGACCTTCGGGCCCAGCTCGGCGCCGAGGACGAGCGACATGCCGATGATCGAGATCATGACGACGACCGCCATGAGCGAGTCCTTGGCGACGGCGTACGGGAAGAACGGCTTGCCCTGCGCCTTGAGGATCGAGTACTCGCGGAGGTAGGCCTCCTTCTCGCGCGTGTTCATACGTGCTCCGTCCCGTGGTTTGCAGGACGGAGCACTAGGTCTCGTCCTTGCGCAGGTCCGGGTCGACGTCGGCCCTGATCCACGGCGGTGCGGTGGTGCCCAGCCGCGCGACGAGGTACAGGTGGGCGCCGATCATCGCGGCGATCGCGCCCGGTAAGACGAGCATGTGCAGCGCATAGAAGCGCGCCAGCGTCGTGACGCCGAACTCGGGCCCGGCGCGCAGGAAGTCGTTGAGGTACGGGCCGACGAGCGGGCCGGTGCCGTTGATCGCCACGCCGACCGTCGTCGCCCAGAACGAGCGCTGGTCGAACGGCAGCAGGTAGCCGGTGAAGGACATGAACAGCGTGAGGATCAGCAGCACGACGCCGATCACCCAGTTCAGCTCGCGGGGATACTTGTAGGCGCCCCAGAAGAACGTGCGCCCCATGTGCAGGAAGACGAGGATCACCATGACCGTCGAACCCCACTTGTGCATCCCGCGCACGAACTCGCCGAGGAAGACCTCGTTGGTGAGGTAGCGCATCGACTCGTACGCGCGGGTGGCCGACGGGTCGTAGTACATCGCGAGGATGACCCCGGTCACGGCCTGCGAGAGGAACGCGAACAGCGACGCCGAGCCGAGCGTGTAGAACCAGTTCGTCCCCTTGGGGATCTTGCGGAACATCAGCCAGCGCGCGCCGCCGGATATCGAGGTGCGCTCGTCGACCCAGTCGACGACGGAGATGCCCTTCTCGGCGGCCTTGTCCTTGCGGCTGGGCTTCGTCTTGCCGTTGTCCTCGCTGGGACCCTTCGGCTGGGGGCGCAGTGCGCGCGGAATCGGTGGCTTGAGGTTCGCCATCGCCTACGTCCCCGGGATCTTCCGGACGCTCGGGCGCGCCGGGTAGACGTACTGGCCGATCCCGTCGAGCGGCATGCCGGGGTCGCGCGGGGAGAAGCGCTCGAGCTCGGAGTTGACGCTGAAGCGCGGGCCCACCTCGACGTTGCCGTTGCGCACGCGCGTGTAGAAGCGATCCAGCGGGCGCACCGGCGGGCCGCCGGCGACCTTGCCCTGGAAGTCGTAGACGCCGCCGTGGCAGGGGCAGATGAAGCGCTCGGAGGCCTCGACGAAGCGCACGGGACAGCCGAGGTGCATGCAGCGCGTCGAGATCGCGATGAACTCGTTGAACTCGTCGCGCTCCTCGTCGTCGAGGTCGGTGCTGTACTTGCGGATGTAGACGGTCGACTTGCCGACGTCGCCGATGCCGCGCACCAGCGTCAGCGTCCGCGGGATGTACGTGTCGTCGGCGAAGTCGCCGATCGGCCCGACGGACTCCCAGCGCTCCTCCTGCTTCTCGAAGATCGGCCCGACGGCCAGGCCGACGGCGGGCAGCGTGAACGCGGCCACGGCGATGCCCCCTGCAGCGTGGACCGTGCCGGTCATGAAGCGACGGCGGCTGACCGTCTCGCCCTCGAACGCGCCGGGGATCTGCGCCTCGGCTGTCGTCTTGGGCTTCTTCGGTTCCTTGCGCTCTCGTGACACGGGCACGGAAATCTACCGACCTCGCGACTCGGGCGAGGCGCCAGATGCGCCGCTGTGGCTCCTGTTACAAAGTTGTCTCAAAGTCCGGTCCTCGCCGCCGCCGCGTGCAGTGCCTGCGCGGCCTTCGGATCGCCCGCGCGCGCGAGCTCCTTGGCCGCGGCGGTGGCGTCGTTCGCGCCCCAGCCGATCGAGGCCGCGCCGGCGTGCCAGGC
>DASZDB010000347.1:0-2978 GCA_035942495.1 Solirubrobacteraceae bacterium | reverse complement strand
TGTATTGACACGAAGCCGCGCGCGTTTTTTCACACTCCGCACCCGCGGGGCCGCGCAGCCGGCAGGTCGCTCCCACGGCCGACCGCCGTGGCGAACGGGTATCGCCGGGCGTGCATCATTCGCCACACCCCCTGGCAGGGCATCGCAGCCGGGCCGCCGGTGTGGCGAACGGGTACCGCCCGGCGTGCATCATTCGCCGCACCCCTGGCAGCGCATCGCAGCCCGGCCGCCGGTGGGGCGAACGGGTATCGCCCCGCGTGCACGTTCGCCACACCCGCGCCGGACCTCCGCCGGCCGGCAGCGCCACCGATCCGGCGCGCCCCGCTAGATCTCCTTGACGATCTCCTCGTATGGCTTGCGGTCGGCACGCCGCACCCACTCCTCGGCGGCCAGCGACTGCGGGTCGCGGCGCGACCTGGCCGGATAGCCGAACGTCAGCACGGTCGCCACCTGCTCGTCCTCGCCGTGCTCGAGCGCCTCGCGCAGACGGTCGGCGTCGGCGATCCCGTTCGGGCACGAGCCGATCCCGTCGTTGGACGCGGCGAGCATCATGTTCTGGGCCGCGCGGCCGGCGTCGAACGCCGTCGGTCCCTTGCGCCCGACGACGATCGCCACCACGAGCGCCGCGCCGCGCACGTGGTCGCCCTCGTACACACACGAGGCGACCTCCTCGCGCACGCCGGCGTCTCGCACGATCACGAAGCGCCGCGCCTGGCGATTCTTCGACGAGCCCGCCACCCGACCGGCGTCGAGGATCCGGCGCTCGGCGTCCGGCTCGATCTCGCGCGGCGCGTAGTCGCGCACCTCGCGCTTGCTCACGACGGCCAGGTACGCGTCCACGCTGCCGAGACTACGCGGCGCCTGCTCGGCGCGCGAGGCGGCGGCGCAAGCAAACCCTCTAGACCCGAGGGCGCTCGTCGATTCGCTCGATCCAGCCCTTCAGCCGGGGATGGTCGTCGCCGAGCTGCTGGTAGCTGTCGAGCACGCGATGAAAGAGCTCGTCGTCGGCGGGGTCCCGCCACGCCGCGTACCTCAGAAACGGGTAGGCGGCGCAGTCGGCGGCCGAGAACTCGTCACCGAGCAGGTACGCGCGACCATCGAGCATCCGCTCGAAGACGACGAGCGCCCCCGCCATCGCCTCGGCGAGCGCGTCGATCCGCTGGACGTCGGGCTGCGGCGAGGCGATCTCGGCCGCGATCGCGTTCGGCGCGACCTTCCAGACCCCGTTGAACCAGTCGATGAAGCGCATCGCCCGGGCGCGGCCGGCGAAGTCCGCGGGGTACAGCGGCGCGGCCGGGAAGCGCTCCTCGAGCACCTTGACGATCTGCATCGAGTCGATGACGACCGCGCCATCGTCGAACTCGACGACCGGGACGAGCGACTGGCCGCTGACCCGCTCCACCGGCGAGCGATCCTCATAGGAGATCCAGACCGACTCGACCTACAGCCCCTTGTGCGCCAGCGCCAGCGCCACCCGTTCGACGTTCGTCGAGAACGGCGCCCGGTAGAGGCGGATCACCCCGGCTCGTCCTGCGTGAGCGCCCGGTACAGGGCGTTGGGCTTCACGCCCGTCAGCGACGCCACCACGGTGCTCGCCGCGCGCGGCTTGGCCCCCGCGGCGACGAGCTCGCGCAGCGCCGCCAGCGCCGGCGCGAGCGCCGGCTCGCTCACCGGAGCGCCGCCGATGACGAGCACCACCTCGCCGCGCGGCGACTCTGAGGCGTAGCGCTCGGCGAGGTCGGCCGCGCTGCCGCGCACGATCTCCTCGTGGACCTTCGTCAGCTCCCGACAGACGACGACCGGCCGCTCCGGATCGGTCGCGGCCAGCACCGCCAGCGACGACCCGACGCGGTTGGGCGACTCGAACGCGACGATCGTCTCCGGCGCGAGCAGCAGGGTCGCGAGCTCGCCGCGCTTGCGCGGCAGGTAGCCGACGAAGCGCCAGGTGTCCGACGGCAGCGCGCTCGTCACGAGCGCGGACAGGACGGCACTCGGCCCGGGAAGCACCTCGACCGCGAGACCGGCCGCGACGCACGCGCGCACAAGCACAAAGCCCGGATCGCTCACGAGCGGCATGCCCGCGTCGGAGACCAGCGCCACGACCTCGCCCCGGCTCATCCGATCCACGAGCTGCGTCGCCCGCGGCAGCTCGTTGTGCTCGTGGTAGCTGACGAGCTTCGCCGAGACCCCGTAGCGCTCGAGCAGGACGCGCGTTCGGCGGGTGTCCTCGCAGGCGACGACATCGGCCTCGCGCAGCGCGCTCAGGACGCGCAGCGTCACGTCCTCGAGGTTGCCGATCGGAGTCGGGCAGACGATGAGGCGGCCCGTCGCGGTCGTGGTCATGCAGAGATCACAGCACGCTCGCCCACCCCTACACCACGGTGCCGATGCCGTCGAACGCGAGCGCCGCGGCACCGAGCATGCCCGACTCCGACCCGAAGCGCGCGGGCACGATCCGCGCGTGCTCCCGCGAGGGCGACAACGCGCACTCGGCGACCACCGCCCGGGCCGGCCCGAGCAGCAGATCCCCCGCGGCGATCACGCCGCCGCCGATGACGACGACGTCGGGGTTGAGCATGTTCACGAGGTTCGTCACCCCGACCCCGAGCCAGCGCCCGATCACCGCCACCGCCTCGATCGCGGCGTCGTCGCCGTCGTGCGCGAGGTCGGTCACGAGCGGCCCCGAGATCTCGCGGCCGGCGGCGAGCGCCTCGCCGAGACGCGAGCGCGGGCGCTCCCGTGCCAGGCGCTGCGCCTCGCGGGCCAGCGCGGTGCCCGAGCAGACGGATTCCAGGCAGCCGCGGTTGGGGCAGTTGCCGTTGCACCGCGGGCCGTCGGCCTGGACGACCATGTGACCGAGCTCGGCGCCCGCCCCCTGGCTGCCGCGCTGCAGCGTCCCACCGACGACGAGCCCGCCGCCGATGCCGGTGCCGATCGTCAACAGCACCGCGTCACCGGCACCCTGCGCGGCGCCGAAG
>DASZDB010000346.1:0-3323 GCA_035942495.1 Solirubrobacteraceae bacterium | reverse complement strand
GCGATCGGACGGGTGTTCTACTGCGCCGCGGGAACCTCCCGGTCGCGGCCCTGAAAGCCGGTCATGAAGCAGGCGATGCCGAGCGCCAGCAGGCCGATGGCGATGCCCGCGACGTCGTCGATGACGTAATGCCAGCCGAGGTGGACGGTCGAGATCGCGCTGACGACGAACAGCACCCACAGCGCGATCCGCAGCGCGCGGTTCAGCCCCAGCAGGTGCGCCGCCAGCGCCGCCGTGAACAGCAGCGAGCAGTGCAGCGACGCGAACGCCGCGATGTTCTGCCCGACCTCGGCGGCCTGCGGATCGGTGAGAAACTCGCGCCGTTCCACGAGCAGGCGCTCCTGCAGGTACGCGGCATGCGAATGGGGCAGGTCGGCGAAGTCCTGCGGCACGTGGTAGATCGGCCCGCGGGCGGGCAGCAGCAGGTAGCTGACCGCGCCGAGCGTCCAGTTGATCGCCAGCGCGGTGGCGAAGAACAGGCCGCCGCGCAGGTTGGGCGCGAACACGAGCGCGAACGCGAGCGACAGGGGCAGCAGGAAGACGAACGACACGTAGACGCTCGACAGGATCTGCGTCGAGATGCCCGTGCCCAGGACGCTGTGCAGGATCTCCCAGGGTTCCTTGCCGAGGCCGAACCAGACGCTGTCGACGTGGGTGAGCTGCCTGTCGTAGAGCTCGTTGGGCTGCAGCAGCGGCACGACGGTCTTGAGGTTGCGGTAGGCAACGTACGTGACGTAGAAGCCGACGAGCCCACCGGTGACGGCGAGCCCGCGGTGGCGCGTCCAGCGCTCGCGCCGCACGTCGCGCAGCGCCGTCAGGGACGGCTTGATCGACCCCGTGCGGCGGGCCGCGCGGATGACGATGTCGGCGAGCACGAGCGCCGCGGCGAAGCCCCACACCATCGCCAGGCGGCGCACCCCGACGTTGTCGGGATCGCGGAAGCTGATCCCCGCCTGATCGGTGGCGACAAGCGCGAAGATCACCGTCACGGCGGCGACGATCGGTACGGCGACGACGCTGCGCAGGGGCACGATCTCGCCGTCGACACGGCGGTCGGCGGGCTGCGGCTCGGCGTGCTCCTCGGCCGCCGGCGCGGGAAGCCGCACGCGCGGGCGTTCACCAATCGTTGCCACGAAGGGGAACCCTACGTGGTAGGGGGCCCGGCGGGCGCGTCAGCGGATGCGACGACGATCCGGCGCGGGTTGTCCGGGTCGCGCGACACCGCACCGCGGGCGATGAGCCGGACGGCCTCGGGCAGCAGCGCGTGCTCGAGCGGGCGCAGGGCGGCGTGGACGGCGGCCGGCTCGGTGGCGTCGGGGAGCTCGATCGCGCGCTGCACGATCACCGGCCCGGTGTCGACGCCGCCGTCGTCGAGCACGAAGTGCACGGTCACGCCGAAGACCTTCACGCCGTAGTCGATCGCCTGCTCGATCGCCCGCACCCCCGGAAACGCCGGCAGCAGCGAGGGGTGGATGTTCACGACCGCGTCCGGGAAGCGGCTCAGGAAGGGGCTCGTCAGCAGCGCCATGTAGCCCGCGAGGACCACGAGCTCGACGTCGCGGGCGACGAGCCACTCGGCGATCGCGCCGTCGCGCGCGCCGCGATCGGGGAAGTCGCCGATCGCGAAGACCGCGGTCTCGACACCGGCGCCGCGCGCGCGCTGCAACGCGGCGGCCGTCGGCTTGTCGGCCGCGACGGCGACGACGAGCGCCTCGTGGCCGTGCACGGTGTCCAGCAGCGCCTGCAGGTTCGTTCCCTCGCCCGACGCGAGGACGCCCACGCGCAGCGGCTCACCCGCACCGCGCGTCACGCGCGCCTACGCCGCCGTCTCGAGCTGGGGATCCACCGTCATGAGCTTGGGATACATGCCGCCGGTCGAGCGCAGGCGGCCGGCGCCGATGAGCTCGTCGATGCGCGCCATCACCTGCTTGGCGCTGAGATGGTCAAACGTGCCGTAGGCGGGCAGCCCGTCATGGCCGCTTTTCACGAGCGCCTGCGAGCGACCGCCGCGCAGGATCTCGACGGTGCGCGTGCGCCCCACCGCCGGGTCGGCGCTCTCCACGACCTCCACGATCGCGGCGTCGAGATCGCCGGCCGCCACCGGCGGCGCGCCCGCCGGCCGCTTGCGGCTGCTCTTCGCCGCGGGCGCGGCGGGCACCCAGGAGGGATCGCAGACGTCGCAGCACGGCACGCCCTCCATCGGCGCGGGCGTGCTGCGGTCGCCGAAGTGGCGCAGGATCGCCGTGCGCCGGCACGCGTCGCTCTCGACGAACTTCCAGACCGAGCGGTACTGGCTCCAGCGCGCGCGGGTGCTCTCGCCGGCCGACGTGCGGCAGGCGGCGCGGGCGCGGCCGTCGAACGGGCCCTCGATCCGGCCGCGGATCCGGTCCGGTGAGGACGGCGCCGGGCGGATGACGCCCGCCCGCGCGAGGTGGCCGATGACCGCGCGAACCTTGTCGTCGTTGTCGCGCGTGTCGCCGTCGAGCACCGCCGCGAGCTCGTCGGCGCCGAGGTCGTAGCGCCCGTCGCTCGCGCGCGCCTGCAACCGCATCGCGACGGTCGCGATCGCCTGGTCGGACAGCTCGCCGCGCTGGATGAAGAACACGTGCAGCCCCTTGTCGCGCCCTTCGGCGAACAGCAGCGCGCGGGCGGGCCTGCCGTCGCGGCCGGCCCGGCCGGCCTCCTGGTAGTAGGCCTCGATCGAGCCCGGCACGCTCTCGTGGCACACGGTGCGCACGTTGGCCTTGTCGATCCCCATGCCGAAGGCGTTCGTCGCGACGACCACGTCGAGGCGGCCGTCCATGAACCGGCGCTGCACGTCGGCGCGCTGCTCGCGGCCGAGGCCGGCGTGGTAGGCGGCGACGGCGCCGTCCAGATTGCCCGACAGGTGCGCGGCGAGCTTCTCGGCGCCGTTGCGGGTGCCCGCGTAGACGATCGCGGGCGTCGCATCGGGCTCCTTCAGCGCCGAGGCGATGTGGCGCTGCTTGGCCTGCGCCGACGCGCACGGGATGACGCCGAAGGACAGGTTCGGCCGGTCAAAGCCGGTCGCGACGCGGACGGGGTCTCGCAGCCCGAGGCGCTGGGCGATGTCGTTGGCGACCTGCGGCGTCGCGGTCGCCGTCGAGGCGATGATCGCCTCGGCCTGCAGCCATCGCGCGGCGTCGGCGAGGCGAAAGTAGTCGGGCCGGAAGTCGTGGCCCCACTGCGAGACGCAGTGCGCCTCGTCGACGACGAAGAGGCCGATCTTGATGTTCTTCATCGCCTGCAGAAACGGCGCGGAGGAGAAGCGCTCGGGCGCGACGTAGAGCAGGCGCAGCTCGCCG
>DASZDB010000345.1:0-6771 GCA_035942495.1 Solirubrobacteraceae bacterium | reverse complement strand
GCTCGAGCTTGGGCAGCTGCTGATCGCGGCCCTCGTCGTCGTCGGTCGCGCTGCTGCTCTCGGCAAGCTCGCCGTAGACGCCGCGCCAGCCGGGCACGAGCAGGACCTTGCCGCGCGTGCGGAAGACGTGGCTGGCCACCGTCGTCTCGACCTTCGTGTTCTCGAAGACGGCCTCGGGATGGAACACCGCGAGGAAACGGCGCGCGACGAGGTCGTAGATGCGCCGGTCGTCGTCGGACAGCTTGTCGAGGCTGTGCGTCGAGTTCGTCGGGATGATCGCGTGGTGGTCGCCGACCTTGTCGTCGGCGACGACGCGCCCGAGCGGCAGCATGTCCAGGCCCTGGACGTACGCGGCCGGCGCCTGGAGGTCGCGGGCGGCGCCGCCGACGTGCCCTGCGATCGGCTTGAGCTCGCCGATCATGTCGCTTGTCAGGTAGCGCGAGCTCGTACGCGGATACGTGAGCACCTTGTGCTCCTCGTAGCAGCGCTGCGCCGCCGCGAGGGTGCGCTTGGCGGTGAAGCCGAAGCGGCTGTTGGCCTCGCGCTGCAGCGACGTGAGGTCGTAGAGCAGCGGCGCCTTCTCGGTGCGCTTCCTGCGCTCGAGCTGGGTGATGACGCCGGTCTGGTCGCGCACCGCGGCGACGACCGCGTCGGCCTCCTCGGCGCTTTTGAGGCGCGGCTGGGCGCCGTCGTGGTAGCGGCCCTCGTACTTGCGCTCACCCGGCGCCTCGAAGAGCGCGTCGACGAGCCAGTAGGGCTCGGGCACGAACGCGCGGATCTCCTCCTCGCGGCGGGTGATGATCGCCAGCGTCGGAGTCTGCACGCGCCCCAGCGAGACCGCGCCGTCGAAGGAGGAGCGCAGGCGGATGGTCGCCGCGCGCGTGGCGTTCATGCCGACGATCCAGTCGGACTCCGAGCGCGAGCGCGCGGCCGCCTCGAGCTGGGCGAACTCCGCGGCGGGGCGCAGCTCGGTGAACGCGCGCTGCATGGCGGCCTTCGTCATAGAGGACAGCCACAGCCGCTGGACGGGCTTCTTCGCGCCGGCCTTCTCATACAGGTAGGCGAAGATCAGCTCGCCCTCGCGGCCCGCGTCGCAGGCGTTGACGACGGCTGCGACGTCATCGCGCTTGAGCTGCTTGGTGACGACCGACATCTGCTTCTTGGAGCGCTCGTCGCGCACGACGAGCTTGAACTTGTCGGGGACGATCGGCAGGTCGGCCATGCGCCACTTCTTGTACTTCGCGTCGTACTCGTCGGGCTCGGCGAGCTGGACGAGGTGACCGACGGCCCACGTCACGACATGCTCGGGCCCCTCGAGGTAGCCCTCCTGCTTCTGAAACGGCCCGGGCAGCACGCGCGTGAGGTCGCGGCCGACCGACGGCTTCTCGGCGATGACGAGTGTCTTTGACTCGGGCAAGTGGCCGAGGGTAGCGCTCCTACCCCCCGGCGGCAGGCTGCGCGGCGACTGCGGTCCGCCGGCGGCCGCGGCGCGGACTTCAGGCGGCGCTTGCGCAGGCGTGGGCGAAGCGCGGGGGTGTGGCGAATTTGACGCGCCCGCCGAGGCTCATTCGCCACACCCCCCGCACGCCGGTCCCGGCGCAGCGGCTCGCGGCCCGACCAGCTCACGCCGCAGTGATGCAGTTCAACCACCTTCGGCGGCACGGCCGCGCGATGCGAAGCGCACCCGCCACCGCGGAGGGCGAGACCGGCGCGCGCCCCTACCGCACGCAGCGCCCGGTGCCGACCGCGTCGCGGGCGCCGCCCAGCGCGTCGCGCACGATGGCGTTGGGGACGGCGTAGCCGCCGGCGCTGCCGAGGAGCTTCGAGAAGACGGTCCCCGAGACCCGCCCGGCGACGTCGACGATCGGCCCGCCCGAGTTACCGGGCTCGACATCGGCGCGGAACGCCGTCACCTCACGCCGCACGCGGCGCGTTCCGTAGGCGTTGTTGGCGAGCACCGTCGTCGTCGCCCCCACGCGAGCGGGCACGATCTTGTAGGGGCCGTTGAGCGGGAAGCCGAGCACCGCGCCGGGCTCGGTGCGCTTGACCTCGCGCGAGAACTCGAGCGCGGGGCGGTCGAGCGCCGGCACCCGCAGGACGGCCACGTCGTTGCGCGAGTCGAAATGAATCGCGGTGGCGTCGAGCCGAGCGCCCGAGCCTTTGGGCTCGACGTCGGTGTTGTCCGAGCCGGCGATCACGTGGGCGTTCGTCACGACGACGCCCGGCGCGGCCACCCAGCCCGAGCCGGCCACGCCCAGCCCGCAGGAGTTGCTCAGCACGCGCACGATCGATCGCCCCGCCCCCTCGATGTCCGGATCGCGCGCGACGGAGCCGCGTGGCGGCTCGACGTCGACCGACGGGCCCGTGATGCTGGGAAACGGGTCAAAGCGCGCGAGCGCCTTGAGCACGCGGTCCGAGGGCAGGACCGTGTTGAGCTCCTGGAGGATCACGGAGCGCTGGATCGTCCCGCGGTACTCGCGTACCCCCGGCGTCTGCAGCACGATGACGCTGACGAGCCAGGCGAGGCCCAGGGCGAGCGCGACCGCCAGCACGCTGCCCATCAGCCCGTCGAACACCCCGAAGACCGGCGAGCGGATGCCGGACCGCATGGCGCCGCCGATGCTCTCCGCGCCGGCCGACAGGATCACGCCGCCGACGAGCGCGCCGAGCAGGCCGAAGAGCGGGGCGAACGGCGACGCATTGCCCTCCTCGAGCAGTTGCGGCCCGAAGCGCGTGCCGAGGTACGCGCCGCCGACGAAGCCGACGAGCGACAGCGCGCCGATGAGGAACCCGCGCGCGAACCCGATCAGCCCGAAGAACGCGGCAAAGACGATGATCAGGATGTCGATTGCGGTCATAGGGCGGTTTTTTGGTCGATACAGAAAAGAATGGCGCGGTTACGTCCGCTGGCAGGCCATAGTTCTCCCGCGTGCTCGTCCGTTCGTCACCCGTTCGCCGCTCACCTCCTGCCCGGTCGCTCATCTTCGCAAGCGCAGCCGCGGGCGGTGTCTGCGTCGTCGTCGCGCTGCTCGTGCTGACGGGCGGCCCTCCGGCCGAGCAGGCCGCCGCCGAGCGCTTCGTGACGGCCTGGGCGAAGAACGACTTCGCGGCGATGCACGCCGAGCTGACGCCCGCCGACCGGCGCACGGTGCCGGTGCAGCGCTTCGCCGAGCGCTACCGCGCTGCGGCGACGACCGCGACGGCGACGGCGTTTCGCGCCGGCGAGGTCGGCGGCGCGGACGACGGCGTCGTGAGCGTGCCGATGACCGTCTCGACGCGCATCTTCGGAACGCTGCGCGCGCCCCTGCGGCTGACGTTCTCCGGCGAGGGCGACGACAAGCGGGTGGCCTGGTCGCCGAGCCTCGTCTTTCCGGGGCTCCAGAGCGGAGAGCGGCTCGACCGCAGCACGCAACTGCCGCGCCGGGCCGACATCCTCGCGCGCGACGGCACCGCGCTGGCGCAGGGCGAGGACCGGTCATCGCCGATCGCCGACATCGCCGCGTCGATCCTCGGCGAGCTCGGCCCGGCGCCGGAGGAGCGCGTCGCGCGCCTGCGCGAGCTCGGCTATCCCGCCGGCGCGCGGGTCGGCACCTCCGGCCTGGAGCGCGTCTTCGAGGAGCGCGTCGCGGGCATCCCGGGCGGCGAGCTGCGGGCGGGCACGCGGGTGCTCGCGCGCACGCAGCCACGGCCGGCGACCGCGGTGCGCTCGTCGATCGATCCCGAGGTGCAGCGCGCCGCGGATCTGGCGAAGGCCGCGCGCCTGGGCGGGGTCGCGGCCGTGCGCCCCCGCACGGGCGAGATCCTCGCGCTTTCCGGCATCGCGTTCTCGGGCCTGCAGCCGCCGGGTTCTACGTTCAAGATCATCACGCTCGCGGGCGTGCTCCAGCACAAGCTGGCCGGTGTGAACTCCAGGTATCCGGTCGAAACGAAGGCGGTCATCGAGGGCGTCGACCTCGAGAACGCCAACGGCGAGTCGTGCGGCGGCACGCTGCGCGAGTCCTTCGCGCACTCCTGCAACTCGGTCTTCGCGCCCCTCGGCGCCCGGCTGGGCTCGGAGCGGCTCGTGAAGACCGCTGAGCAGTTCGGCTTCAACACCGATCTCGGGATCCCGGGCGCCGAGAGGAGCACGATCCCGCCCGCGGGCGAGATCGGCGACGGCCTCGCCGTCGGCTCGTCGGCGATCGGCCAGGGCCGCGTGCAGGCGACGGCGCTGCAGATGGCGTGGGTCGCCGCCACGATCGCCGGGCGCGGCCGCCGCCCGCGGCTGACGCTCCAGCGCGGCCTGCCGCCGCAGCGCACGCAGGTCGTGCCCCCGAACATCGCGCGGTTGGTCGGCAGCATGATGGAGGCCGTCGTCCGCGACGGAACCGGCGGCGCCGCGGCGATCGACGGCGTGCGCGTCGCCGGCAAGACCGGGACCGCCGAGCTGAAGGACACGAGCCAGCCGGACTGCACGCCCAGCCCCGATCCCGCCGTGGCGCCGTGCCCGCCCGTGGAGCCCGACGACCCAACTGACACCGACGCATGGTTTGCGGCCTATGCACCGGCCGGCGAGCCGCGCGTGGCGGTCGGGGTGCTGCTCGTCGAGGCCGGTGCGGGCGGCGACACCGCGGCGCCGGTGGCGCAGGCGGTGCTGCGCGCGGGGTTGAAGGCGCCGCTCTAGCGCCGCTGGCGAAACTGGCTCAGACGTCGAGGTCGATGATGCCGGTCTGGTCGTTGGTCGAGGACTCCATCTTCAACTCGAGCGGCCGGTTGTCGATCGCGTCGAGCGTGAGCTTGAAGAGCAGCAGCGACCCCTGGTTGGCGGTGTTGAAGGCGGGTGTGTCGGGGATCGGCGCGATGTCTCCGCCCTGGATCGGGTCCTCGGGGCGGTAGGCGAAGGGGTTGGACTGGTCGAGCTCGACCGGCCTGTAGACGTCCTCCTGCGTGTCGACGATCTCGACGTCCGAAGCCGGCCGCAGCGGCTCGTCGGACTCGTTCTCGACCTGCATGAACACGCCGAACCAGACCTCGTTGTCCTTCAGCTGCTGCTGGGCCGGGGGAATCCCGGCCAGCAGCGACCTGTCCTGGATGTCGTCGGGGTTGAGCTGGCGCGAGCCCTGCACCTGGTACTTCAGCTCGCCCAGCGAGAGGTAGAACCCCTCGCCCTCGATGTGCTGGATCTTGGCGTCCTTGTCGTGATGGTTGCCGCACGCCGCGAGGGCGCCGCTGACGAGCAGGGTGGCGAGAACGGCGGTTGGACGACGCAGACGGGACATGGTGACCGGCCGGGAAATCTACAGCCTGAAGCCGCTGCCGGGCTTACGTGCCCCGCCAGCCACCGTCGTGCGCTCGCCGCGACCCTCGCCGGATTCGAGAATCGTGCGCAGCCGCTCGAGCGCGCGCTCATGGCACTTCCTGGTCGTCGTGCGCAGCCGCAGGAACTTCTCCATGAGCTCGTCGGACTTCAGCACCGGCGTCGACTGGGTCTCGAACGTGACCTTCGTCTGGCCGGGCGCGGGTTCTTCGAGCGTCCACGTCGAGCGGGTGTGGATGCGGTTGAAGCGGCCACCGCGGCCGGTCGCGACAATCCGCTCGGGCGCCGTCAGCTCGGCCAGCGTGATGTCGCCGTAGGAGAAGCGATCGAAGCGCGACTTGACGCGAAAGCGCGCGCCCGCGCCGCGGCCGTAGGAGTCCTCGCGCGTGAGATGCCAGCCGACCATGCAGTGATCGCTGAACTCGGAGTGGTTGGCGACGTCGGCGAGATAGTCGAAGACCTCTTCGCGAGACTTGGCGATCGTCGTCGAGAGGCTGATCGGCTCCATCGGAGCCGCAACCTACACGCGACGCACGCGCACCGCGTTGCCGTACTCGCTGTGGCGCACGCGCTCGCTCGTGGCCGGCTCGGCGCGGCGCAGCGGGCGACACAGCTCGCACACCGTCGCGCCCGTTTCGTAGCGGTGCAGCGTCTCGCCGACGAGCGGCGCGCGCCCGCAGTCGGCGCAGTCGTCGCGGCCGTCGGAGAGGCCGGTGACGCTCTTGCGCAGCAGCGCGCGCTCGAGGTCCTGTTCGTCGATCGTGACTGCGGCGCGTGGCATCTTGAGCATGTTCTGTGCTGCGTCGGACGTTCCTTCACCGATCTTGAGGCTGGGTTTATGTTGCGGCCGAACATGGGTAGACGTTTCGCCCCGAAGCCGTCGCGTCCGGCCAACCACCCCTGGCTTGACGCGAACGCCATAATCCGCACGAGCTCCGGTGCCTCGGCTGCTGCATCTACTGGTGAAGGGAGTCGGTTATGGAGTCGCTCACAACAGGAACGCTCGCCGGAACCGGCACGTTTCGCTGCGAGGTCTGTGGTCACGTCCTGGAGATGACCACCGCCGACGTCCTTCCGCCCTGCCCCGGCTGTGACGGCGCGAGCTTCACGCGCGCCTCGCTCTTCGCCGGCACGGGCCGCTTCCAGCGCGCCGAGCCCGAGGTCCAGACGCACAGCGACGCCGTCAACGCGGCGAGCGATGCGATCGGCGACGCGGGCCGCTACCTCGTCTTCCACGACGCCGGCGAGGTGCGCACGGTCGCCATGCCGGGCGACTCGATGCGGATCGGCCGCAGCCTGTCGGCGCACCTGCGCTTCGAGGACCCGACGGTCTCGCGCCGCCACGCGGTGCTGATCGCCGAGGCCGACGGCGTGCGCGTGCTCGACGACCGCAGCCTCAACGGCGTCTTCGTCAACGGCGAGCGCGTCGTGTCGCAGCTGCTCGCCGACGGCGACGAGATCGTCATCGGGCGCTA
>DASZDB010000344.1:0-13382 GCA_035942495.1 Solirubrobacteraceae bacterium | reverse complement strand
CTGCTGGGCACGTTCACCTCGGCGCTGCTGTTCATCCCGCTGATCGGCACGCGCCGCACGTTCATCCTGTTCGGCCTCGCGCTCGTCCTGATGGCGGTGTGGGGGCTCGCGAAGCGCACCCTGCTGCTCGCGCCCGCGCTGCTGGCGGTGCTGCTCGCCCTACCGGTCGGAACGGTGAAGGGGGAGACCGACAGCGGCGAGCGCGTCATCTTCGAAGCCGACACGGAGTACCAGTACGCCCGCGTCGTGGAGGCCTTCGACGGCACGCGCAAGCTCGAGCTCAACGAGGGCCAGGCCGTGCACTCCGTGCGCCGGCCGGACTCGTATCTGACCGACAACATCTGGGACGAGTACATGATCGTCCCGTTCGCCGCGCAGGACCGCCCGCCCGGCCGGGTCGCGATCCTCGGCAACGCCGCCGGCACGACCGCACGCGCCTACGGCCACTACTTCCCGCAGACCGCGGTCGACGGCGTGGAGATCGACGGCGAGCTGACGGAGATCGGGCGGCGCTTCTTCGACATGCAAGGGTCCCGGCTGACCACCCACACGGCCGACGCTCGGCCCTTCCTGCGCCGCACGAAGCAGCGCTACGACGCGATCTTCGTCGATGCCTACCGCCAGCCGTACATCCCGTTCTACCTCGCCACGCGCGAGTTCTTCGAGCTCGCCCGCGACCGCCTGCGGCCCGGCGGCGTGGTGGTCGTCAACGCGGGCCACCCGGAGGGTTCCACGAAGCTCGAGAAGGTGCTCGGCGCGACGATGGCCGCCGTCTTCCCGACCGTGCTGCGCGACCCGTCCGAGGACGTCAACACCCTGCTGCTCGGCACGAACGGCGGTGCCTCGGCCCAGCGCCTGCGCGCGAACGCCCGGACGCTGCCGCGCGACCTGCAGCCGCTCGCCTACGAGGCGGCCGCGCGCGTCGAGCCGTACCTGCGCGGCGGGCGCGTGTACACCGACGACGTCGCGCCGGTCGAGTGGCTGATCGATACGTCGATCGTCGAGTTCGCGGCCGGGGACGGCTGACCAGGTACCGCCGCGGGTAAGCTCGAGTTCCGATGGCCGACGCAGCGCATGAGCACCATTTCGGCGAGGGCGAGCCGTTCACGCTGGGCCTCGAGGAGGAGCTGTTTCTCGTCGATCGCACCGACGGGCATCTCGTCAACACCGGCGCCGAGGTGATCGAGCAGATCGGCGAGCTCGATCGCGGCGAGATCAAGAACGAGCTGCATCGCAGTCAGATCGAGCTGATCACGGGTGTCTGCACCACCGTGCAGGAGGCGGTCGCCGAGCTGTGCGAGCTGCGCCGCGCGGTGCTCGCGACCGGCGCGGCGGTGGTCGCGTGCGGGACGCACCCCACGGCCGTCGAGGGCGACTCGCAGTTCACCCCGAAGCGCCGCTACGAGCGCATCCACGAGCTGCTCGGCGACGCCGGTGCCACACCCGTGTGCGCGCTGCACATCCACGTCGGCATGCCTGACCCCGAGACCGCGATCCGCGTCTTCAACGGCCTGCGCCGCCACCTGCCGCTGCTGGAGGCGATCAGCGCCAACTCGCCCTACCGCCACGGCCGCGACACCGGGCTGGCGTCGGCGCGGCAACTGACGCTGCGCTCCTGGCCGCGCGCGGGCGTGCCGCGCGCGATGGCCGACTTCGACGAGTTCCTGCGCTCGACGGCCCGCCTCACGCAGGTCGCCGAGGTGCCCGACTACACCTTCCACTGGTGGAAGCTGCGCCCGCACCCGCGGATCGGCACGGTCGAGCTCCGCGCGCTGGACACGCAGCTCTCGCCGCGGCACACGGCCGCTCTGGCCGCGGCCGTGCAGTCGCTGGCGCTGCACGAGTCGCGTTGCAGGGCCGTCGAGGGACCGCCCGCGGAGATCCTCGACGAGGCCTCCTTCCGCGCCGCGCGCGAGGGCGTCGCGGCGACGCTGCCCGACGAGGACGACCGGCTGCGGCCGGTCCCCGAGTTGCTGCACTGCATGGTCGAGGCAGTCCGTCGCGCCGCGGGCGAGCTCGGCTGCGAGCAGCAGCTCGACGACCTCGCGCAGCTGCTGGCCGACGGCGGCGGCGCCGGCGTCCAGCGCAGCGCCTACCGCGAGGGCGAGCGTGGCATCGACGCTGTGCTCGAGGCGCTCATCGCGCGGGCCGAGCCGACCGGGACGGGCTACGGCGCGAGCGAGCTCAGCGACGCAGCCTGACCGCGGTCCTGCCGGACGTGGTGTGGCGAAACCTCGCGCGCTACGCGACTCATTCGCCACACCACCTCGAGAAGGCCGCCCGATCCGGAGGGGTGTGTCGAACAGCACTCGGTATGCGCGACCTATTCGACACACCCCCGCCGACGGCCGACCGCAACGGACGACGCCACCAGCACCCGCGCACCGTCAGCGATGCAGCTCAACCACGTTGACGCCGCCGCGGAAACGACGCGAAACACGACGCTTCACGCGTCCACCGCCGGCGTGATCGACACCCCCGACCCCTCCGCCAGCGTGACGTGCGACGGCTCGGCGTCGGACAGAAACGCCCACTGCGGCCCGTACAGCGCGCCGAAGTCGACCTCCACGTCGAGCGAGCGCACCTCGTGCAGCGCCCACACCGGGTGGTCGACGTCGTAGGAGCGCGCACGCCCGGAGCGGTCGCGCCCGACCCCGAGGTCGTGGTGTGTGAGCCAGTAGCCGGGGGAGTCCTCGGCCGGCACGACCGGCTCGGGATCGGCCCACGCCTCCAGGCGGTTGCCCAGCCTGCGCCCGAAGCGGTGGCGCACGCCGATCAGGCCCTGCTCGTCGGGCCCGAGCACCTCGTCGCGCATGCGGATCGTCCGGTAGGGCTCGTTGTACGTGAGCTTCGCGATCACGGCGATCGCCGGACGGGACACGAACTCGCGGATGAACACGACGGCGCGGCGGTCGTGCAGGCGCACGTAGAAGCGCAGGTTGATCTCGCCGAAGTTCACGTGCAGGGGGATGGGGACGCCGCGCAGGCGGGTGCGGCGGAAGTGAAACGCGACGATGCTGACGCGCGGGGAGCCCTCGAGCGAGTCGATCTCCGCGCCGCGCGGCAGGTGCTCCGCAAGCAGCGCCGCATCGACGGCATACGTGACGCCGAGCACGTACAGCCACTGCGCCGTGAGAAACGCGGGCACGGGCTTCTTCACGGTCACGGCTCGCCGATCCAGCGGTCGAAGGGCAGCGTCGCGCCGGCCCGCGCAAGGTCCGCGACGATCGGCGTCGTCGCGCGCAGCCCCGCCACCTCGACCTCGCCGAGGCGCTCGATCGTCGCCCGGTTGGAGCGCTCCATGACGCTCGGCGCAGCCGGCCACGGCGTCAGCACGACCGCGCGCACGTCCAGGCCGGCGGCGCGTGCGGCCTCGATCGTCAGCAGCGAGTGGTTGATCGTGCCCAGACCCGGCCGCGCCGCCACGACGAGCGGCAGCCCGAGCGCGACCGCCAGCTCGCGGACCGTGAAGTCGCCGAACGGCACGAGCAGCCCGCCGACGCCCTCGGCGACGAATACGTCGGCGCCGGCCGCGGCCACCCGCCCCGCCCGCGCGAGCGTGTCGAGGTCGAGCATCGCTCCGGCCAGCTCCGCGGCGAGGTGCGGCGAGACGGCGGGGCCGAAGGTCGCGGTCGTCACGTCGCGCGCCCTACCCCCGACCGCCCGCGCCAGGAGCTCGTGATCGGGCGGCCAGCCGGCGTCGTCGTCATCGGGCTCGTCGATGCCCGTCACGACCGGCTTCCACACCGCGACCCGCTCCCCGCGCGCGTGCAGCGCGGCCGCGACCGCCGCAGCGACGACGCTCTTGCCCGCGCCGGTGTCGGTGCCGGTGACGAAGCAGCCGCGAAGCCCCACGCGGAAGCTACGCCGCGTCGGCCTCGTGTGCGAAGTCGTCGAAGTCGACGACGCCGCCCGACGGCGCGCCCTCCTGCGCGACCGCGACCGGCATCGCCGTCGCCGGCCGGAAGCCGGCCTGCAGCGCGGCGCGGCCGAGCACGCGCGCAGCCTCGCGCAGCTCGTCCTTCGTGTGCGTCGCCATGACCGCCAGGCGCAGGCGCGACGTCCCGTCCGGCACCGTGGGCGGCCGGATCGCCTGTGCGAACACGCCGCGTTCCAGCGCCGCCTCGCACACACGCAGCGCGGTGCCGGCATCGCCGACGATGAGCGGGATGATCTGCGTCGAGGCGCCGGCCACGTCGAAGCCCTCACGCGCGAGCTCGCCGCGCAGCACCTTGGCGTTCGCGCGCAGCCGCTCCACGCGGCGCGGCGATTCCTCGAGGAGGTCGAGCGCGGCGAGGGCGCCCGCGACGGCCGGCGGCGGCGGGGCCGTCGAGAAGATCAGCGGCCGCGCGGTGTTCGTCAGCAGCGCCGCCATCTCGGCATCGCACGCGGCGAACGCGCCGTAGGCGCCCAGCGCCTTGCCGAGCGTGCCGACGACAACGTCGATATCGCCGTGCAGGCCGGCCTCGGCGACCGCGCCGCGCCCGCAGGGGCCCACGCAGCCGGTCGCGTGCGCTTCGTCGACGACGACGCGCACGCCGCGATGGCGGCGCGCGAGCGCGGCGATCTCCTCCAGCGGCGCAACATCTCCGTCCATCGAGAAGACCGACTCCGTGACGATGAGCGACGCGCGCGGCCCCGCCTGGGCCAGGCCCCAGGCGAGGTGCTCGACATCGTTGTGCGCGTAGACGAACGTCTCGGCGCGCGACAGGCGGCAGCCGTCGATGATCGACGCATGGTTGAGCTCGTCGGAGAAGACGACCTCGCCGGCCCGCGACAGCGCACCCACCACGCCGAGGTTCGCGAGGTAGCCCGAGCCGAACAACAGCGCGCTCTCGGTGCCCTTGAAGGCGGCCAGGCGCTGCTCGAGACGGCGGTGGATCGTCATCGTGCCGCTCACGAGGCGTGACGATCCGGCGCCGACGCCCCACCGCAGCGCCGCGTCGGCGGCCGCCTCCTGCACGCGCGCATGATCGGCGAGCCCGAGGTAGTTGTTCGAGCACAGCAGCAGCACCGGCTTGCCGTCGAGCAGGACGTGGGGCCCCTGCGGTCCGCTGACCAGGCGCGTGCGGCGATACAGACCGTGCTGCTTGAGCTCTGCCAGTCGCGCCGCGATCTCGCTCATGTCCGTCAGCCCCGCGCGGAGGCGACGTCGGGCGATGGCTCGCGTCCGGTCTCGGGGCGCGGCGCGATCGGGCGGCGCTTGCGTGCGAAGCGCAGCTGCGTCGAGGGATCCCAGAGGCGTACCTCCAGGCCGGCGAACTCGCCGGCGACGTCGTCATCCGGAGCCGACGGCGTCTGACCCTCGAGCCAGCCGCTGCGGTTGTCGGGCCGCGGGCGGGCTGCGTTGTCGGGCTGGCGTGCGACGTTCAGGCCGAGGTTCTCGAACATCGCGCGATCCTCGTCGGGCGTGTTGCCGAGCGTCGTGAGGAAGTTGCCCATCATCACGCCGTTGATCCCGGCGCGAACCGCGAGCTGCTGCAGCTCGCCGATGTTCTCCACCCGCCCGCCGCACAGGCGAAACAGCGCGTCGGGCAGGACCAGCCGGAAGATCGCGATCCACTTGACGGCTTCCCACGGGTCCATGTACTCACGGTCGCCGAACTTCGTACCGGGGCGCGGGTTGAGCAGGTTGATCGGCACCGACGTCGGCTCTAGCGCGGCGAGCTCGAAGGCCATCTCGACGCGCTGCTCGCGCGTCTCGCCGAGGTTGAGGATGCCGCCGACGCACGTCTCCAGGCCGGCCTCGCGGACGGCCTCGATCGTCCGCAGGCGCCCTTCGTACCGGACCGTCTGCGTGACCTCGGGGTAGTAGGACTCGGACGTCTCGACGTTGTGGTGCACGCGCTGCACGCCGGCGTCCTTCAGCGCGCGTGCGCGCGCCGGTGACATGTGCCCGATCGACGCGCAGCGCTTGAGGTTCGTGTGCTGCGCGACGAGCCGTGTGCCGTCGAGCACCTTCTGAAAGTCGCGCTTGGAGAGGCCCTGGCCCTGGGTGACCATGCAGAAGCGATGCGCGCCGGCGGCCTCGGCCGCGCGCGCGTGCTCGAGGATCTGCTCGGGCTCCATCATCGCGTGCAGCGGGGTCTCGGCCTCCGCGAAGCGCGACTGGGCGCAGAAGCCGCAGTCCTGCGCGCAGCCGCCGGACTTCGCGTTGACGAGCGAGCACATGTCCGTCGAGTCCGCGAAGCGCTCGACGCGCGCCTGCCAGGCCCGTTCGATCAGCGCCTCGATCTCCGCGCGGGCCTCGAGCTCGCCGAGCGCCAAGGCCTCCTCGCGGGTGATCAGGGGAGCCATTGCGCGGCAGAGTGCCAGCCGCGCCGGACGGTCCGGCGATCGACTGGCCGCGGCGGGCGTAGCAGGGCGCCAGCCGGCGCACAATCGTCCATCCGTCTGGCCGGCCAAGGCTCGGGCGACGCCCGTCGAAGCCCGGCCTGCCGACGTTCCCGCGGACCATGCTGCGGCTGTCCGAGGCGCCGCATGAGAAAAGGCTGAGCGCGCCTCAAGACCCCACCGTTGCCCGCCGATAGAGCGGCGGATGTCGCTTTGGCCCGTGAAACGTCGCGCCGCTCACATTCAGGGGGGCGGCGCGTGAGGATGCTCTACCGACAGGAGGCGCCGCTGGGTACCGAGACGCGAAGACGGCCTCGCCTGCGTAGAGCGACCGGGCCGCGCCCGGGGCACCAACGCCCGCGTGTCGACGGCAAGTTCCTCGCGGTCGGCGACGAGCGCCTATGGGTGCGCGGCGTGACGTATGGGACGTTCGCGCCTGGCGCCGACGGCGAGCGCTTTCCCGCTATCGATCGGGTCGAGGCGGACTTCGCGGACATGGCGGCGGCGGGGATCAACGCCGTGCGCGTCTACACGCCGCCGCCGACCTGGCTGCTCGACGCGGCCACCCGCGCGGGTCTGTGGGTCATGGTCGGCCTGCCCTGGGAGCAGCACGTGGCCTTTCTCGACGAGCGCCGCCGGGCGCGGTCGATCGTCGAGCGCGTCCGGGCGGACGTCGCCGCGTGCGCGGGCCATCCGGCGATCCTCGCGTATTCGGTGGGCAACGAGATCCCCGCGTCGATCGTGCGCTGGCACGGGCGCCGCCGCGTCGAGCGCTTCCTCGACCGCCTGTGCACGGCCGCGCGCGAGGCCGATCCGGGCGCGTTGCTGACCTACGTGAACTTCCCGTCGACCGAGTACCTGCGCGTGCCCGCGGCCGACGTCGTCTCCTTCAACGTCTACCTCGAGGACCGCGACCGCCTCGTCGCGTACCTCGCACGACTGCAGAACCTGGCCGGCGAGCGACCGCTGCTGCTTGCGGAGATCGGCCTCGACAGCCTGCGCAACGGCCTCGACGAGCAGGCGCACGCCGTGTCCCGGCAGGTCCGCGACGCGTTCGTCGGCGGATGCGCCGGCGCGTTCGTCTTCGCGTGGACCGACGAATGGCACCGCGGCGAGGACGAGGTGCTCGACTGGGACTTCGGCCTGACCGATCGCGACCGCAATCCGAAGCCCGCGCTCGCCGCCGCCGGCGAGGCCTTCGACGCCGCGCCGCCGGTCGCGCCGCCCGACGCGCCGCTCATCTCGGTCGTCGTCTGCACGCGCAACGGCGCGGCCACGCTGCGCGAGTGCCTCACCGGTGTGCTCGCCCTCGACTACCCGCGCGTCGAGGCCATCGTCGTCGACGACGGGTCGACCGACGAGAGCGCAGCGATCGCGCAGGAGTACGGCGTCCACGTGATCTCGACGCCCAACCGCGGGCTCAGCGCGGCGCGCAACACCGGCATGGAGGCCGCGCGCGGCGAGATCGTCGCCTATCTCGACGACGACGCGAGCCCCGATTGCCACTGGCTCACGTACCTTGCCGCCACCTTCGCGAGCACCGACCACGCCGCCGTCGGAGGGCCGAACATCCCGCCGCCCGACGAGACCGGCGTCGCGGCCTGCGTCGCCAGCACGCCCGGCGGACCCGTTCACGTGCTCGTGTCCGACACCGAGGCCGAGCACCTGCCCGGCTGCAACATGGCCTTTCGCCGCGACGCGCTCATGTCGATCGGCGGCTTCGACCGTCAGTTCCGCGTCGCCGGCGACGACGTCGACGTCTGCTGGCGCCTGCGCGACGAGGGCATGACGCTCGGCTTCCACCCGGCCGCCACCGTCTGGCATCGCCGCCGCGCGACCGTGCGGCGCTTCTGGCGCCAGCAGCGCGGCTACGGCCGCGCCGAGGCGCTGCTCGAGCGCAAGTTCCCCGAGAAGTACAACGCGGCCGGCCACGCCACCTGGGGCGGGCGTCTCTACGGGCGCGGGACGAGCCCGTTGCTGCGCCGGTCGCGCGTCTACCACGGCACGTGGGGGACGGCCCCGTTTCAGTCCGCCGTCGAACGCCCGCCCGCGCGGCTGGTGCAGCTCGCCGCCGCACCCGAGTGGAACCTCGTCATCGCCGCGCTCTGCGCGCTGAGCCTGCTCGGCGCGCTGTGGCCGACGCTGCTGGTCGCCGTGCCGCTGCTCGTCGTCGCCGTCGCGGCGGCGCTGGCGAACGCCGTCGCGGGCGCCCGCGACGCGACCTTCGGCGACGAGGGCCGCCAGCGCGGGCGGCGCGTGGTCCTGCAGACGGTCACGGGCGTGCTGCACCTCATGCAGCCGGCCGCGCGGCTGACGGGGAGGCTCGAGCACGGCCTCGCGCCCTGGCGCCGGCCGCGCCGCTGTCGCTTCGCGGTCCCGCTGCCGCGCCGGCGCGTGGTGTGGTCGGAGAGCTGGCTGGCGCACGACGCGCGCCTGCGGCGCGTAGAGGTCGCGCTGCGCCAGGACGGTGCGCGCGTCCGCCCCGGCGGACCCTGCGCGCGCTGGGATCTCGAGGTCCGCGGCGGGGCGCTCGGTGCCGCCCGCCTGCGTTCCGCGCTCGAGGATCACGGCGGCGGGCGCCAGCTGTTGCGCTGCCGCACCTGGCCGCGCATCCCTGCGGTGTTGCCGCCGGCGATCGCCGCGCTCGGCGCCGCCGGCGCCCTCGCGGCCGCCCAGGGCGCCTGGGTCGTCGCCGCGCTGCTCGTGACGCTGGCCGTCGTGCTCGCCACGGCCACCGCCGCCGAGTGCGCGATCGCCACCGCCAGCGCCCTGCGCGCCGTGCGCGCCGGCGCCGACGATGTCGAGATCGCGGGGGCGCGATGAGGCTCTCGCTGCGCCGCCGACGCGACCGCCCCGGCACGTGGCGTTCTTCAAGGACTTCCCGCGGATCCTGCCCTACATCCGCCCGCAGAAGAAGCTCGCCGGGACGTCGCTGTCACTCATCGGCGTCGGCTCGCTCATGGCGCTGCTCGCTCCGTGGCCGCTGGCGCTGCTGATCGACACGGTTCTCGGCGAGGAGCCGCTGCCGTCGCTGCTCAGCCCCCTCAAGGGCCTGAGCACGTATGAGCTGCTCGCGATCGCGGTCGGCAGCGGCCTGCTCATCACCGCGCTCGAGCACGGTCTTGCCGTCATCGACGAGTACGTCAACACGAAGCTCGACCAGAACATCGTCCTCGAGCTGCGCAGCGACATGTTTCGCCACGTGCAGCGCCTGTCGCAGGCGTTTCACGACACGAAGCGCACCGGCCAGCTCATGTTCATGATCAACAGCCAGGCCTCGGCGGCGGGCGCGATCACGGTCGCGGTGCCGCCGCTGCTGCGCAGCGTGCTGACGCTCGTCGGCATGTTCGTGATCGTCTACAAGATCGAGCCGACGCTCGCGCTGCTGTCGCTTACCGTCGTCCCGTTCATCTACGGCTCGGCCGGCTACTACGCGCGCCGCATCCAGCCGCAGGTCGTGCGCGTGCGCAACCTCGAGAGCCAGTCGATGACGATCATCCACGAGGCGATGCAGATGCTGCGCGTCATCGTGGCGTTCGGTCGCGAGCGCCATGAGTTCGGGCGCTTCCGCCGCCAGAGCGAGGAGGCGGTCGAGGCCCGCGTGCGCCTCACCGTGCGCCAGACGATGTTCTCGCTGATCGTGACAATGATCACGGCGACCGGGACGGCGCTCGTGCTCGGCTTCGGCGCGCACGGCGTCATCCAGAACAACCTGTCGCCCGGCGAGCTGCTCGTCGTCATGGGCTACATCTCCTCGCTGTACAAGCCGCTGGAGGAGATCTCGAACACCGTCAGCGGCCTGCAGGAGCAGTTCATCACCCTGCGCAGCGCGCTCGAGCTACTCGACACGAAGCCCGAGATCGAGGAGAACGAGGACGCGCTCCAGCTCGACCGCGTTCCGGGCGCCGTCACCTTCGACCACGTGTCGTTTCACTACTCGGGTCGGCGCGGCACGCTGAAGGACGTCTCCTTCCACGCCCCGGCGGGCTCACGCGTGGCGATCGTCGGCCCGACCGGCGCCGGCAAGAGCACGCTGCTGAACCTGCTGCCGCGCTTCTACGACCCGGCGGACGGCCGCGTGATGCTCGACGGCATCGACATCCGCGGCGTGACGCTCGACAGCCTGCGCGCGCAGGTCAGCGTCGTGCACCAGGAGCCGCTGCTGTTCTCCAGCAGCCTGCGCGACAACATCCGCTACGGCCGCCTCGAGGCAAGCGACGCGGAGGTCGAGGAGGCGGCGCGCTGCGCCAACGCCCACGAGTTCATCATGGCCCTGCCCAAGGGCTACGACACGCTGATCGGCGAGCGCGGCTCGCGGCTGTCGGGAGGCGAGCGCCAGCGCATCGCCGTCGCCCGCGCGTTCCTCAAGGACGCGGCGATCCTCATCCTCGACGAGCCGACGTCGGCGATCGACTCCCGCACCGAGGCCGTGATCCTCACCGCGCTGACGCGGCTCATGGAGGGTCGCACGACGTTCATGGTCGCCCACCGCCTGTCGACGGTGACCGAATCGGACCTCATCCTCGTCGTCAACGACGGGCAGGTCGTCGAGCAGGGCACGCACGAGGCGTTGCTCGAGCTCGACGGGCTCTACGCCGAGCTGCACGGCGCGCAGAGCGGCGCGCGCCGCGCCCGCGCGACGGCCGGCGTCTCCTCCGACGGGCTGTCGGATCTCACGAGCGCGATCGTCGAGCACCACGTCGCCGGCACCGACATCAGCGGGCCGGCCCTCGCGAGCCTCGCCCAGGCGATGGCCAGCGACGGCTCGGACGTCGCCTGGCGCTTGGTGGCGGCGGCCCAGCCCCTGCTCGAGCGCGGTGCGCCGGAGCGGCTGCGCGCGCTCGCCGCCGACGGTGACGACGACGAGGCGAGCGAGCTCGCGCGTCGGCTGCTCGCCGACCTCGGGATCGATGGCGACGTGCCCCAGCTCAGCCAGGCCAACGGACGGGCGGCGTGATGACCGGTCGCAAGATCGTCGTGCTCGGGATGATGGCCAAGATGCCCGTCCCGGGCGTCGTGTGGCAGACGCTGCACTACCTCATCGGGCTGCGCGACCTCGGCTTCGACCCGTACTACGTCGAGGCCCACGCGCGTACGCCGACGATGCTCATGCGCCACGACACCGACGACGGCTCGGCGCTCGCGGCCGCCTTCCTCGACGCGTCGCTGCGCCCGTACGGCTTCGAGCGGCGGTGGGCCTTCCACGCGCTGCACGACGACAACCGCGTGTACGGCCTGTCGGAGGCCGAGCTGGCGCGGCTGCTGCGCGAGGCCGAGCTCATCGTCAACCTGCACGGCGGCACCGAGCCGCGCGATGAGCTGACCGCCACCGGCCGCCTCGTGTTCCTCGAGACCGACCCCGTCCAGCTGCAGATCGAGCTGCACGACGGGCTGACGAGCGCGCGCGAGTTCCTCGATGCGCACTGCGCGATCTTCACGTTCGCCGAGAACCTGCCGGGCGCGGACTGCACGCTGCCGCGCTCGCCCGACTACACGTTCCTGCCGACGCGCCAACCGGTCGTGCTCGGGCTGTGGGACACCGGCGCGCAGCCTCCGGGCACGGCGTTTCGCACGATCGGCAACTTCCACCAGGGCTGGCGCAGCGTCACCTTAAACGGCGAGACCTACGGCTGGAGCAAGGATGCCGAGTGGCGCAAGTTCCTGCGCCTCGCACAGCGCACCGGCCAGGAGTTCGAGCTCGCCCTCAGCGGCTACGCGCCGCGCCACGAGGAGGAGCTCGAGCGCCTCGGCTTCCGCGTGCGCCCGGCCATGGACTTCGACAACGACGGCTACCGCGCGTTCATCACCGAGTCGCGCGGCGAGTTCACGGTCGCCAAGGACCAGAACATCCGCTTCCGCACGGGCTGGTTCAGCGACCGCAGCGCGACGTTCCTGGCCGCCGGCCGGCCGGTCGTCACGCAGGACACCGCGTTCGGCGCGGTGCTGCCGACCGGCGACGGCCTGTTCGCCGTCAGCGACCTCGACGAGGCCGTCGCGGCGATCGAGCAGATCGCATCCGATCCGGTCGGCGCCGGCCGCGCCGCCGCAGCGATCGCCCGCGAGCACTTCGACGCCGAGCGCGTGCTCGGCCGGCTTCTGTCCGACATGGGCGTGGCCCTGAACCATCCGAGAGAGGGAACCCAAGTGAGCACCCACCACCATCCGACGCCCGACCCCGCACCGGCCGCGCCGCACCCGGCCCACCTGCATCGCGACAGCAGCGTGCTGGCGCTCATCCCGCACTTCCAGTGCGAGCAGTACCTCGACGACTGCCTCGCCGCGCTGTGCGCGCAGACGCGCCCGCTCGACGGCATCGTCGTCATCGACGACGCCTCGGCCGAGGCGCCGCTGGACATCGTGCGCCGCCACCCCGGCGTCACGCTGCTGCGCGCCGACGAGAACAGCGGCCCCTACCGCCTCGTGCAACAGGTCATCGACGACACGAGCTACGACGCCTACCTCTTCCAGGACGCCGACGACTGGTCGGCGCCCGACCGCCTCGAGAAGCTGCTCGAGCATGCCGAGGCGACCCAGGCCGACATGATCGGAAGCCAGGAGATCCGCGTCTTCTGCGACGAGCCCGAGGTCGTGACGATCGACTGGCCGCTGGACGGCAACGCGCTCTTCCGCGAGCGGCCGACGGCGTTTCCGCTCCTGCACCCGACGACGCTCGTCAGCCGCGCGGCGATGGTCGCCGCCGGTGGCTACTCCAAGGGGCTGCGCTTCGGCGGCGACGCCGAGTTCCTGCGCCGCGTGCACTACGTCGCGCGCTGCGTCAACACGCCGCACGCCGGCTACTACCGGCGCATCCGCCAGGGCTCGCTGACGACCGCGCCCGCGACGGCGATCGGCACGCCGGCGCGCAAGCAGCTCATGGAGGAGACCTTCGCGCGCGCCACCGCCAACGCCGCGCGTGCCGCGCGCGGGGAGGCGCTCGACCTCAGCCCGCTGCGGCCGGGCCCGCCGATCGCCCTCGAGCGCCTCTGCGGCCCGCCGCTGCAGACGCCGGGGGCGCCGCGCCGGGCGCGCCCGCCGGCGCCCGAGCCCTG
>DASZDB010000343.1:0-4228 GCA_035942495.1 Solirubrobacteraceae bacterium | reverse complement strand
GCGCGCCAGACCTCGTACACCGTCTCGTTGCGCACCCAGCGCAGCAGGAAGTTCTGGTGCACGGTCGTGCGCATGAAGCCGCCGGTGTAGCGGCGCATGATCTCCCCGATGCCGCGCAGGTGTTCGGGCGTCAGGTCGCCGCGGGTCACCTTGACGTGGATCGTCGAGAAGCCGCGCTGACATTGGGCCTGCACGTTGTCGGCGCAGAAGCGCTCGTAGGCGGCGCCGTCGCCGTTGGGCGAAGCAGACGTCGGCGGCCGCGGGGGCGCGAGCGCTTCCTCGTCGATGTCGAAGCGCAGGCCGGCGACGTCGAAGTGACGCTCGGCGACCCAGTCGCCGCCGAGCTCCTCGTCGACCATCTCGCGGAACGCATCCATGCCGACCTTGTCGACCAGGACCTTGATACGGGCGCGGGCGCGGTTGACGCGCAGGAAGTCCTGGCGGTCGAAGATCCGAAAGCAGGCTTCGGCGACCTTGAGGTACTCGCCGTCGTCGAGGCCGACGAACTCGTAGAGCGTCGGCGCGATGCGCGGCATGATCGACGTGCCGCCGCCGACGCGCACCTCGACGCCGCGCACGCCGTCGCGCTCGCGGGCGAGGAAGGCGATGTCGTGGATGCCGGTCAGCGAGCGGTCGGCGTCGGGTGCGCCGTCGAACGCCGTCTTGATCTTGCGCGGCATCATCTGCGTCGTCGGATGGCGTACGAAGTAGCGCACGTAGGCACCGGCGTACGGCGTGAGGTCAAAGACCTCGTCCTCGCACACACCCGCCCACGGGTCGCCCGTGACGTTGCGCACGGTGTTGCCGCAGCCTTCGCGCGACGACAGGTTCGCCTCGGCCAACTCCCGGATCGCGGCCGCCGCGTCGGGTAGTGGAACGTGGTGCAGCTGGATGTTCTGGCGCGTCGTGATGTGTCCCTTGCGCAGCGGCACGTACTTCTCGATGACGTCGGCGAAGGCATCGAGTTGATCGGGCGTGATGCCGCCGAAGGGCAGCTTGACGCGGATCATCTGCACGGCGGCCTGGCGCTGGCCGTAGACGCCCTGCTTGAGGCGGAACTTGATGAACTCGGTCTCCTCGATGTCGCCCCGCAGGAAGCGCTGGGACTCCGTATCGAAGTCGTCGAACTCGCGCTCGATGATCGGAATGATGTGGCCCGGGACGTCCTCGCGAACCTCGGGGTTCTCGAGCGTCCCTGGGCGGCCGGCGGAAGAGGTGGGCTCCATGGGGGTCTCAGTGCTCCGTGGTGGCGGTCGGCGAAGGGAGCGATGATACAGCCTAATTCCAGTCGGGATTAGGCAATTATCTGGTTCGGCCGGCTCTTCTGCTCCCGGCAGGCCCGATCAGGCGCGTCAGTAGCCTCCAGCGCATGCCCGAGCTCGCGCTGCTGGACCACGACGCCGTGCTGGCCGCCGTCTCGCCCGCGGCCGCCATCGACGCCACGCGCGACGCCTTTCTGCGCCACCACGCCGGCGAGTGGGTCATGCCGGCAAAGGTGTACCTCGACAGCCCTCCGTACGGCGACTTTCGCGCGATGCCCGCTCGCGGCGGCGACCTCGCGCTGCTGAAGTGGGTCGCCTCGTTTCCCGGCAACCCGGCCCACGGCCTGCCGACGGTGAACGGCGTCGTGTGCCTCTCCGACGCGCGCACGGGCGTCCCGCTCGCGATCCTCGACGCGCGCGCCGTCACCGCGCTGCGCACGGGCGCCGTCGCCGCCGTCGCCGCGCGCGCGCTCGCCCGCGAGGACGCTCGCAGCGCCGGCATCGTCGGCTGCGGGCTGCACGGGGCGTGGACGGCCCGCTGCCTGGCAGCCGCGGGCTACGACGAGGGCGTCTGCTTCGCCCCGCGCGCGGAGGCGGCCGCCGCGCTGGCGGCCGAGCTCGGCTGGTCGGTCGGCGATCTGCCCGCGGCGCTGGCCTGCGACATCGTCAACTGCATCACGCCCGGCTCGCAGATCGTCGTCGAGCGCGACGATCTGGCTCCCGGCCGGCACCTGAACATGCTCGGCGCCGACGGCTCGGGCAAGGCCGAGGCGAGCATCGACGCCGTCGTCGGCTGCGAGCTGTTCTGCGACGAGTGGGAGCAGGCCTCGCACGGCGGCGAGCTGGCGGGCGCGGTCGCCGCCGGACGCGTCGTGCGCGAACAGGTGACGCCCCTTGGCGCCGTGCTCGCCGGGGACGCCCCCGGCCGCAGCGGCCCCGACGCGACGACCTTGTTCGACTCCACCGGCCTGGCGATCCAGGACCTCGCGGTCGCCGCCGCGGCGCTGCGCGCCGCGCAGGCCGGCGAGGTGCGGGCGGGCGCCGTCACCCTGTAGCCGCCGACGTACCCAGCCGGCGCGCGGGAGCAGTCCCGGCCCCCACCGGGGTAGCCGGGGCTGCTCGCGCGCGGGTCTCGGTGCCGGACGTTCCCATCGCCGCGGGCTTCAGTCCGCAGCAACCGTCGCCGAGAGGGCACGCGCTTGTCGCGCGACGGGCGGGCTCAGCGCAGCTGTGCGGCGAAGCGCAGCGCCTCGCCGTAGCGCGGCATGAGCCCGAAGGTGCCGGCGCCGGCGACGACGTGGACCGGCGGATCGCCCGGCAGCAGCTCCGCGATCCGGCGGGCGTGGGAGGTCGGGTGGACCTCGTCGCGATCGCCGCTCCAGAACGCCACCGGGACGTCGATCGAGCCGATGTCGACGTTCCACGGGTGCGCGAGGCGCGCGATCTCGCGCGCGACCGCATCGGGCCGCGACAGGATCTCGACCGTCGCGCGCTGGTGGATCGCCCAGTTGGCGGGGTCGCGCATGATCTCCTCGTCGCGCGGGGGCAGGCCGTCCGCGACCTTCGCCGCGGTCTTCTCGGGGTCCTTCGCCGCCTGGCGTCCGGCGCCCGCGAGCGCGAGGCGCAGCAGCCAGGGCGCGCGGCGCCCGAGCTTCGCCCCGCGGCGCACCTGGGTCCCACTCGACGCGAGCATCGCGCGCTCGGCGAGCGGGCCGATCGGCGCCACGAACGCGAGGCCGCTCGTGCGGTCCGCGCCGAGTGCGGCTGCGGCGGCCAGCGCATAGGGCGTCCCGCCGGACTGCGCGACGATCCCCGCGCGGTCGGCGTCGAGCGCGTCGAGCAGCGCGCGATGGTCGTGCGGCCACGCCGCGATGCGGTCGCCATCGACCTGCGTGCTGGCGCCGAAGCCCGGCCGGTCGGGGGCGACGAGGCGCAGGCCGAGCTGCTCGGCGTCGGCGCCCGCCGCGCGGGCGAGGCCGCGCGAGCCGGGGCCGTCGAGGACGATGACGACCGGACCCGCGGGCGCGCCGAACAGCGCGTAGGAGAGGCGGCGGCCGTCGGCCAGCTCGAGCTCGGCTTCACGCTCGGGAGCGGGGGCGGTGGACTGCGGGCGGGCGAGGATGCTGGCGAGCGGCATGGCGGGCTCCAGGTCGGAAGAAGTTGTGACGGTGTGTCGCAATGGGAGACGGAAGGTGCCATAATTGCGACACCGTGTCAACTCGCTCGCCCTACATCTCCGCCGACGTCGCCCGCGGCCGCATCCTGAACGCTGCACGCATGCTGCTGACCGAGCGTCCGTTCGCCGAGCTGACGGTCGGCGCGGTCATGGCCGAGGCCGGGCTGGCGCGCACGGTCTTCTACCGCCACTTCGACGACCTGCCGAGCCTGGCCCCCGAGCTGCTGCCCGACGCCGACGACCCGCTCGTCGACCGCATCGGGCGGGGGCCGGCGCAGGCGCCGCTGGACCTCGCGCGCGACATGGTCGACGGGCTCGTCGCGGTGTTCGCCGAGCACGGCCGGCTGCTGCGCGCGATCGACGACGCGAGCCGGCGCGACCCCGCCGTCGCCGAGCGCATGGAGCTCGCCCTCGCCGGCCCGCGCGCGCTGCTCGAGGGTCTCCTGCGGGGGGCGCCGAACCCGCCGCCGCAGCCGGCGGAATCCGCGCGGGTGCTGATGGCCACGCACCGCGCGTACCTGCTCGACACCTTCGGCGGAGACGGCGAGCCTGCGCCGGACGCCCGCGACGGCGCGCGCACCGCGCTGCTGGCGCTGTGGGAGCGCCTGTTGGCCCCGGCCTAGAAGGGCAGCAGCGGGATGTCGCCGAGGGCCGCCCAGGCGACGAACGCCGCAGCCCCCAGCGCGGTCGCGATCGCGGTCAGGATGCGCTGTGTCTTCGTCGTCGCGGCGGCCTTCTGACGGGCGATCTCGCCCTTCTCCAGCGCGCGATCGAGCAGCGCCTCGGCCCA
>DASZDB010000342.1:0-3460 GCA_035942495.1 Solirubrobacteraceae bacterium | reverse complement strand
GCAGCGCTACGCGCGCAAGCTCGGCTTCGACCGCCCGACCGGCATCGACCTGCCCGGCGAGGACGACGGGGTCATCCCCGACCCCGCCTGGCGCAAGGACATCAACAAGGAGGAGGAGGACTGTCGCAAGCGCAAGAAGCTCTCGCCGACGATGGACGTCTACGCGGCCGCGGCGGCCGGCTGCGGCATCTCCGACCCGCGCCAGTACGACCTCGGCGACAACGCCAGCCTCGCCGTCGGCCAGGGCGACATGCAGGCCACGCCGCTGCAGCTGGCCGTCGCCTACGCCGCGATCGCCAACAAGGGCCGCGTCGTCGTGCCGCACCTCGGCCTCGAGATCGAGCGCGCCAACGGCGAGCTCGTGCAGCGCATCGAGCGCGACCCGGCGCGGCGCGTCGACATCGACGAAGCCGACCGTCAGGCGGTCGCGCACGGCCTGCACCTCGCGGCGAGCGCAGCCCCCGGCACGTCGGCCGACGTCTTCGCCGACTGGAACCACGCCGAGTATCCCGTCTACGGCAAGACCGGCACGGCGGAGCGCGGGGCCAAGCAGGACCAGTCATGGTACGTCGCCTACGTGCCGCATCCGACGCGCCCGATCGTCGTCGTCGCGACGGTCGAGGAGGGCGGCTTTGGCGCCGCCACCGCCGCGCCGATCGCCTGCCGCATGCTCGCCAAGTTCTACGACCAGACGGCGTCGTGTGCCCGCGGCGAGAGCTTCGCGCGATGAACGAGCCCGCCGCCACACGGCTTTCCGCCGGCCTGCGCCTGCCCTTCGATCCCCTGCTCGCGCTCGCGGCGATCGGCCTCATGGCCGCCTCGCTCGTTACTCTCAACGCATCCACGAGCCAAGACGTTCCGGGCGATCCGCACTATTACGTGACACGGCAGGGCGTGTTCTTCGCCATCGGCACGCTGCTGGCGATCGTCCTGAGCCGGATCGACTACTCGCGCTTTCGGGAGCTGAAGTACGGGATCTACGGGCTGATGATGGGCGGCCTGCTGCTCGTCGCGGCCTTCGGCGGCGACACGCGTGGCGCACAGCGCGCGATCCAGTTGCCCTTCTTCGAGGTGCAGGCCTCCGAGCTCGGCAAGGTGCTGCTGATCGCCGCGCTCGCGGGCTTCGTGGTCGATCACTCGCGGCGCCTGGGCGAACGCGACACGACGGCGCGTCTCGTCCTGCTGGGGATGGTGCCCGCGACGTTCGTGATGGCCTCGGACCTCGGCTCCGGGCTCGTCTACATCGCGATCCTCTTCGCCGCGCTGTTCGTCGCCGGCGTGAGCTGGCGGCACTTCGCCGGGCTCATCACGCTCGGCGCGGTGTCGATCGCGCTCGTGCTGGCGGCCGCGCCGGCGGTCGGCGTCACCGTGTTGACGGCCGAGCAGTCCTCGCGGCTGACCTCCTTTCTCTCTCCGTCGGACGTCGCGGGCGACGCCGGCTATCAGCAGAACCAGTCGCGCATCGCGATCGGCTCGGGCCAGAAGACCGGCCGAGGCGACCTGGCGACGCAGGCGACGTTGAACTTCCTGCCCGAGGAACGCACCGACTTCGCGTTCGCCGTCGTCGGCGAGCGCTGGGGATTCGCCGGTGCGGGCCTTCTCCTGTCTCTCTACGCGCTGCTGGTGTGGCGCGGTCTGCGGATTCTCACCATGGCCAAGAACCTCTACGGCGCGCTGATCGCCGGAGGCGTCGTGGCCATGCTCCTGTTTCAGGTCTTCATCAACGTCGGCATGAACGTGGGGATCATGCCAATCACCGGGATCCCATTGCCGCTCTTCTCATACGGCGGCAGTTCGGCGCTCTCGACACTTTTGGCCATCGGCCTGTTGCAGTCGATCTACGCGCAAGGGCGCTTCGCTGCTGCCACCAAACGCCGGGGGCTCCCATTCTGAGCAAAGGACCCTTCTCTCATGAAGAAGCAGTTGCTGGTCAGCGTCGATCGCGGCGAGACCCGCGTCGCGCTACTGGAAGCATCGGGTAACCCGAGCGCCGCAGGCGCCGCGAAGCCCGCGTCACGTTCCAAGAAGGCCGATCCCGCCGAGGGCTACCGCGTCGCGGAGCTGTACTTCGAGCGCCGCGGCGCGCGCTCGATCGTCGGCAACATCTACAAGGGCAAGGTCGACAACGTGCTGGCCGGCCTCGAGGCCGCGTTCGTCGACATCGGCCTGGACAAGAACGGCTTCCTGCACGTGGACGAGATCGTCGTGCCGGGCGTCGACGTCGGCCGCCGCGGCCGCGGCAAGGAGGGCGGCTCGAAGATCAACGAGCTCATCAATCCCGGCCAGGAGATCGTCGTGCAGGTCGTCAAGGACCCGCTGAAGAGCAAGGGCGCGCGCCTGTCGATGGAGCTGACGATCGCCGGCCGCTACATGGTCTACGCGCCGATGGGCGAGGGCGTCGGCGTTTCGCGCCGCCTCGACGACCGCGAGCGCGACCGCCTGCGCCGCGAGACGAAGGGCCTGGACCTGCGCGGCGGCGGCGCGATCATCCGCACCGCCGCCAGCGGCGCCACCCGCGAGGACTTCGAGCGCGAGCTGCAGTACCTCTTCAAGCTGCACGAGGTCCTGCTCAAGCGGGTCGAGGAGACGCCCGCGCCGGGGCTCGTCTTCCAGGAGGCCGACCTTTCGGTGCGCGTCGTGCGCGACATCTTCTCCGCGCACTTCGAGCGCGCGATCGTGGACGATCCCAAGCAGCACCAGCGTCTCGTCTCGTTCTTCACGCGCACCGCGCCCGAGCTCGTCGACCGCGTCGAGCTCTACGAGGAGAAGGCCCCGCTGTTCGCGGCCTACGGCGTCGACAAGGTCATCGACGGGCTCATGACGCGCCGCGTCGACCTGCCCAGCGGCGGCTACCTCATCATCGACTACGCCGAGGCGCTCACGGTCATCGACGTCAACTCCGGCTCGTTCATCGGCCGCGGCAAGGGCGCGCGCCTGGAGGACACGATCACGACGACGAACCTCGAGGCCGCCGAGGAGGTCGTCAACCAGCTGCGCCTGCGCGACATCGGCGGGATCATCGTCATCGACTTCATCGACATGGCCCGCGCGCGCAACCGCGACGCCGTGCTCAAGACCCTGCGCAAGACGCTCGACGAGGACCGGACGAAGACGTTCACCGCCGAGATCTCCAAGCTCGGGCTCGTCGAGATGACGCGCCAGAACGTCACCGAGGGCGTGCGCGAGATCATCTCCCGGCCCTGCCCGACGTGCGACTGCGACGGCGTGATCAAGTCCGAGGAGACGATCGCGATCGAGTTCGAGCGCCGCCGGCGGGCGCTCGCCAAGACGGCGCCCAAGAAGCACGAGGCGTTCCTCGTGCAGATGAACCCGCGTGTCAGCGCGATCTTCACCGGCAACGCCAAGCGGGTGCTGCACGCGCTGGAGGAGGAGAGCGGCCGGCGCTTTCACTTCACGGGGACCGAGGGCCTGCCGCTCGACCACTTCGACATCCTCATGG
>DASZDB010000341.1:0-1753 GCA_035942495.1 Solirubrobacteraceae bacterium | reverse complement strand
GACGCGATCGTGCAGGCGTTCATCGAGGGCGAGTTCGAGGGCGGTCGCCACTCGCGGCGGGTCGCGGCGATCGAGGGCGAGTGAGCTCAGCGAGCTTCGTGCGGTTGGAGGGCGCCGTGAGGGGACGCGTCGGCGAACTGCAGCTTTGAGAGGGTCAGGCCCTTCGGGCGAGATCGCCCGTTCCGGGGCTCGCGTCGGTGGGCGTGTCGGTTTGTTCATGTGGGGCATGAACAAAGCGAGCAAGTCTCGGCTAGGAGGTCCTGGTCGAGTTATGCATGTGGGGCATGCATAAAGCGCCCAAGGCCTCGTAGCGGCCCTACCCCGCACCCCGGCCCTGGCGCAAGCGCCGCCACCGAACAACCTCACGCCCTCAGCGATGCAGTTCGCGACCGCCTGAGCCCCCGCCGGCGCCAGCCACCGCCCGCTCCAGCACCGCCGCCATCCGCGCCGCCTGAAGCCGGACGTCATGCTCCGCGGCCGCCTCGCGCGCGGCCGGATTCGGTGACGGCAACGCCGCGGCCCGCGCCAGCGCGTCCGTCAGCGCGGCGCGATCGCCGGGAGACACGAGCACCCCCGCCGCGGGGGTGACGAACTCCGGCGGCCCGCCCTCGGTCGTCGCCACGACGCTGCGCTCCATCGCCATCGCCTCGAGCGCCGCCTGGCCGAACGGCTCGGTGAGCGACGGCTGGCACAGCACGTCGCATGCCGCGAGCCAGTCGACCACCGCGTCGTGTGGCACGCGGCCGGCCAGGTGCACGCCCGGGCGGCCCTCGCGGCGCGCGCGCAGCGGGCCGTCGCCGACGAACGCCAGGCTCCCGCGCCCGAGCCGCTCGAAGGCTTCGGCAAGCTCTACCACCGCCTTGCGCTCGATGAGCGAGCCGACGGCGAGGAACGCCGGGCCGTCGTTGCCCCAGCCCACCCGTGCCCGTGCCGCGTCCGCCGGGCGCGGCGTGAAGAGCGCCAGATCGACGCCACAATCGATGATCTCGACATCGCCGCGCACGTCGCCGAGGCGGCCGGCCAGCCAGCGCGAGTTGCAGATCACCGCCGCCGCGCGGTTCGTCACCAGCCGGGTGGCGCGCGCCAGGACCGGCGACCGGCGCGCGTTCTCCACATCGGTGCCGTGCGCCATCACGACGAGCGGCACGCGCGCCGCCCCCGCCGCGGCGGCCCCCGCCGCGCCGGCCGGAAAGAGGAAGTGCGCGAAGACGACGTCGGGGCGAAACCGCCGGGCGGCCACCACCGCCGCGCCGCTCAGCCGCGCGTACTTCACCGGCCCGCCGCCGCGCCGGTCGATCGCGCTGACCCTCACCGCATGCCCGAGCGCCCGCAGCTCGCGCACGATGTCGAACACGAACACCCCGAGATCCGGGTCCTGGGGGCCCGGCCACATCTGGGTGACGACGAGGATCCTCACCGCGCGGCGTCCGCCTGCTGCCACAACACGAAGCACAGCAGACCCCACAGCGCGCGCGAGTGGTCGTCGCGCCGCGCGACGTGCTCGTCGAGCAGCCGCGTGACCGGGGCCGGGTCGAGCACGCCGGCGCGGGCGATCGCCGCCGGCGCGAGCAGGTCGCGCGCCATCGGCAGCAGCGGGCCGCGCAGCCACGCCGCCATCGGGATCGAGAAGCCGCGCTTGGCGCCGCGCGCGACCTCGCGCGGCAGCAGCGTCGATGCCACGGAGCGCAGCAGCCGCTTCTTGGCCATGAAGCGCACCTTCGCCGACGTCGGCAGCGCGAACGCGAGCTCGGCG
>DASZDB010000340.1:0-2040 GCA_035942495.1 Solirubrobacteraceae bacterium | reverse complement strand
CGACGAGGCGATCAAGATGGGCGACCGGATCGCGATCCTGCAGGAGGGCGGCAAGCTCGCGCAGTACGCGCCGCCCGCCGAGCTGCTCATGTACCCGGCGAGTCGCTTCGTCGAGGACTTCGTCGGCTCCGACCGCGCGCTGAAGCGCCTCGCGCTGCAGCGCGTGCGCGACATCGACTTGTGGAAGGCCGCGGCGATCCGCGTCGGCACGCCGGTGGCCGAGGCGCGCGCGCAGCTCGAGGAGTGCGACGTGCCCTACGGCATGCTCGTCGACGACAACGGGCGACCGAAGGGCTGGCTCAGCGACCGCGCCATGACCGGCGAGCGCGTGACCGACGACATGCGCTCCCCCGCCCAGCCGATCGTCGAGCTCGACGACGTCCTGCGCGACGCGCTCGCGGACCTGCTGTCCTCCGAGACGCGCTACGGGGCCGTCGTCGACAAGGACGGCACGCTCGCCGGCGTGCTGTCGCTCGAGGTCATCCAGCACTTCCTGCACGCGGCTCCGGCCGCCTCACCGACTGGCGCCGACCTGCTCACCGAATGACCGGGCTGCCGATCGCCCAGTTGCAGATCGAGAAGCCCGGAGGGGCGGATGACTGCGTGGCGTCCAACGGCTTCTGCCCCGAGTGGATCGCCGACAACATCGACCGCTACTGGACGCCGCTGCTCGAGCACGTCTACCTCACCGTCGCGCCCGTGCTCATCGGGTTCGCGATCTCGATGGCGCTGGCGATCTTCGCCCACCGGCGGCGCTGGCTGACCGGCCCGATCATCGCCATCAGCGGGGTCTTCTTCGCGATCCCGAGCGTCGCGGCCTTCTTCCTGCTGCAGCCGATCACGGGCTTGGGCTACACGACGGCGATGTTCGCGCTCGTCTCCTACACCCTGCTGATCATCTTTCGCAACATCACCGACGGGCTGCGCAACGTGCCGGCCGAGACGCGTGACGCGGCGCTCGGGCAGGGCCTGACCGAGCGCCAGGTGCTCTACCGCGTCGAGCTGCCGATGGCGGTGCCGGAGATCATGGCGGGGCTGCGGATCGCGACCTCGACGACGGTCGGCCTCGCCGCGCTCGCGGTCTTCGCCGGCGCCGGCGGGCTGGGCTCCGAGATCCTCGTCGACAAGCGCTTCAAGTCCAACGTCGTGGTGGCGGGCGGCCTCGCGGTCCTGCTGGCCGCGGCGTTCGACCTCCTGATCCTCGGCCTGCAGCGCGCCATGACGCCCTGGCGGAGGGCGCGCGCATGAGCGCTGCGCCCCTCGCCTTCCTCGGCGACTTCGGCGAGGCGATCGAGTTCATCTTCAAGGAGCGCGAGTCGGTCTCCGGCGGCGTCCAGATCGGCGGCATCCCGGAGCTCGCGGGCTTCACCGCGACGCACATGTACGTCTCGATCGCCGCGCTGGCCATCGCGGCGGCACTCGCGATCCCGCTGTCGCTGTGGCTCGGCCACCTCGGCCGCGGCGACTTCAGCGCCACAGCGACGTCGAACGTCGGGCGCGCCGTGCCCTCGCTCGCGTTGCTGGCGTTCTTCATCTCCTTCGTCGGCCTCGGCTACACGAACGTCATCACGGTACTCGTCCTGCTGGCGATCCCGCCGCTCATCACGAACACGTACGTCGGCGTGCGCCAGGTCGACCGCGACACCGTCGACGCCGCGCGCGGCCAGGGCATGACCGGCATGGAGATCGTGCGCAAGATCGAGCTGCCGCTGGCCCTGCCGTCGATCTTCGCGGGCTTGCGCACGTCGGCCGTCAACGTCGTCGCGACCGCCACGATCGCCCCGCTGGCGAACGTGCAGACGCTCGGCGAGCCGATCATCACCCCGCAGACCTACGGCTTCGTGGGCCAGCTCGGCGCCTCGATCCTCGTCGCGGTGATCACGCTGCTCGTCGACTTCCTGTTTGCTCGACTACAGCGCGCGGTCACGCCGGAGGGCGTCAAGCTCGCCCAGCCGGCCAAGGAGCGCCGACGGTTCTCATTCCCCACCAAGAGGAGTCCGAAGGAAGCATGAACTCGACCTACCGCAGGATCCTCGTCGC
>DASZDB010000339.1:0-8318 GCA_035942495.1 Solirubrobacteraceae bacterium | reverse complement strand
TCGCCGACGAGGATGTTCTGCGGCTTGATGTCGCGGTGCGTCATGCCGGCCGCATGCGCGGTGTCGAGCGCCTCGGCGATCGGCTTGAGGAGGCGCACCGCGTCCTCGCCGCCGAGGTCCTCCTCGACGATGAGGTCCTTCAGCGTGCTGCCGCGCACGAGGCGCATCGCGATGAACAGGCCCTCCTCCGCCTCGCCGGCCTCGTAGACGGTGACGATGTTGGGGTGGTCGATCGACGCCTGCAGCTCGCCCTCCCGGCGAAAGCGGGCGCGGAAGACGGGGTCCTGGCTGAGGTGCGGATACAGGACCTTCAGCGCGACCGTCCGGTTGAGCGACAGCTGCGTCGCCTCGTAGACGACGCCCATCCCGCCGCGGCCGAGCACGGACTCGATCCGGTATCCCGCAACCTGGTCTCCGGGCTTCATCGCGACGTCATTTGACCACATCGCGGGGTGCCGATCGGGCGAACGCAGGGGTGGTGCGCTCCACGCCTTGGGGCGCTGGGACGGGCGATCGGGCGCGCAGATCATGGTCGAACACCCGCCGCACCGAGCGGCACGACCAAAGGAAAGAGATCATGCGCAAGCCCCTCACCACCCTCGCCCTCATCGCCGCGACCGCCGCCACCGGACTGGCCGCCGCACCCGCCGCTCAGGCCGCCGACTGTGGTCCCTACGCCGAACGCCCCGCGAAGCCGACGCAGACCGTCCTGCGCGGCTCGGTGAAGAAGGTCCCGGTGCAGCAGCAGGCCACCCGGATCACGCACTGCCTCATCAACAACGAGCGCGCGGCCGTCGGCGTGCCTCCACTGCGCTACCACGCGCTGCTCAGCGCGCTCGCCCACAAGCACAGCCGCGACATCGGCACGAACGGCTATCACCGCTCCAAGGACCCGCACCTCGGCTCGAAGGGCGGCACGACGGAGTTCCGGCTCAAGCCCTACACGGCCAACTTCGGCAAGGCGTTCTTCAAGATCGGCGAGACCGTGACCGAGAACCCGAACAGCTCGCCCGCGACGGCCGTCCGCTGGTGGATGAACAGCGACGACCACCGCCCGATCCTGCTCGACCCTGAGCTCGAGGACATCGGCGTCGGCGTGCACCTCAGGCGCCCGGGCGGCGGCCCCGGCGCGACGTACACCGCCGACTTCGGGACTGCGAGCAACGGCTGACCCGACAAGCAGACGACGACTCGGGGCGCGAAGCGATTCGCGCCCCGCGGTCGTTCTCAGGGCGTGTCGACGAGGTCGCGCTCGGAGATCTCGCCGCTCTGCAGCGCGAGCTCCACGAGCCGCGCGCGCTTGCGGTTCTGCGGCAGGTCGGCGATGTCGTACTTCACGGTCAGCGCGCGCAGGTGCGTCTTGACGGCGTCGACGCTGAGGAAGAGCTCCTCGGCGATCTGGCGGTTCGTCGCCGGCGTGGCGTACGAGCCCTCGGCGAGAATCGGGCGCGCCAGCGCGAGCAGGACGCGCTTCTGCGCCGCGGTGATCGCCAGCGGCGGCGCGTCGACGCCGATCGAGGTGCCCTGCGTCGTCGTCGGGCGCGCCGCGACCGGCGCGCGGTAGACGACGTTCGTCGCTCCGAAGCGGAGGCGATCGCGCTCCGCGAGGCGCCGGCGCCCGCGCAGGCGCTCGCCGTTGAGGTAGGTGCCGTTGCGCGACAGGCCGTCGTCGGCGACCGTCCAGCGCCCGCCGAGGTGCTCGATCTCGGCGTGCAGGCGCGACACGTCCGTGTCCCACTCGAGGTTCACGTCGACCTCCGAGCCGCGCCCGACGATGATCCGCGCCTGACGCTCCGGGTCGAGCACGACGATCTGCTGGCGCCCGGCGTCGTCGGTGTAGAGCAGAAACGGGTGCCCAGAGCGCTCGGTCTCCAAGCGCGCCTTCAGCTCGGCCGGGGTGGCCTGGTGCAGCGGTGCCGGGTCGGTCATGTGGTCCTCATCGCTCGAGCATCCGCGCCAGCATCTCCCGCGCGCCGGCCTTCGCCAGCGGCTCGTTGAGGTTCCCGCACTTCGGCGACTGCACGCATGACGGGCAGCCGTCCTGGCACGGGCATTCGAAGATCAGCCGGTGCGCGTCGGCGACGAGCGTCTCGAAGCGCAGATAGCCCTGCCGTGTGATGCCGACGCCGCCGGGATGGCCGTCGTAGATGAAGATCGTCGGGCGGCCGGTCTGCGGGTGGTAGTTCGTCGACAGGCCGCCGATGTCCCAGCGGTCGCACATCGCCAGCAGCGGCAGCACCGCGATCTGGGCGTGCTCGGCGGCGTGCAGCGAGCCGAGCAGCACCTCGAGCGGGAAGTCCTCGGCGAGCAGGTCGTCGTGCAGCTCGTACCACAGCGACTGCGTCGCGAACGTCGTCTCCGGGAGATCCAGCCCCTGCAGGTCGATGATCGAGTGGTCTGAGATCTTCTTGCGCTGGTAGGCCAGCACCTGCTCGGTCACGCTGACGCGGCCGAAGGAGAGCTGCACGCCGCACGTGTCGCGGCGGTCGAGCAGCGCCTCGATCTCGGTCATCGTCTCCTTCTTGGGCTGCGTGTAGAAGTCGCCGCTGAACGGCTGCACGAGCGCGCGCTGCGTGTCGATCTCCAGCCGGTCGACGACGTACGTGCGCGCCTGGTGCAGGTAGATCGCCCCGTCGTGGACGGTCGTGTGCGCGCGCGCGGACTCGACCGTCCCGAGCAGCTCGCCGTTGACCGTGTCGACGATCGCGAACGAATCCGGCGACGCCGACCGCAGCGACACCCGCGCCGCCGGATAGTCCTCGGGGTGGCGCAGCAGGTACGTGCCGTCGCGCTCGACGAGCTCGCCCATCGCGACGAGCGCCTGGGCGTGCGCCTCCCAGCGCGGCCCCAGCGTTGCGGCGTCCGTCGCGCTCAGCGGCCCCTCGTGGGCGGCGCACAGCAGGTGCGCGAGGTGGATCGGCTCGTTCTCGTGCTCGAGGATCGCCGCCTCGACCGGACGGTCGAGGAACTGGTCGGGGTGACGGCAGAAGAACTGGTCCAGCGCGTCCTCGCCGGCGACGTAGACCGCCAGGCCTCGGCCGCGGCGCCCCGCGCGCCCCCACATCTGGCGCAGCGACGCCACCGTGCCCGGGAACGTCACCACGACCGCGGCGTCCAAAGCGCCGATGTCGATCCCCAGCTCCAGCGCGTCGGTCGTGATCACCGCCAGCAGCTCGCCGCCCATGAGCCGGCTCTCGAGCTCGCGGCGCTGCTGGGGCGTGTAGCCCGCGCGGTAGGGGACCACCAGGTCCTTGAGCTTCGGGTTGGCCAGGCCGACCATCCGCGCCACGAGCTCGACCGCCTTGCGCGACTTGATGAAGCAGATCGTCCTCGCGCCGCGCCGGGCGAGCTCACCGACGATCTCCGCCGCTTCGCCCAGCGATGAGGCGCGCGTGCCGAGCGCCTCGTCAGTCAACGGCGGGTTCCACATCGCGATCTCGCGCCGGGCGCCCGGCGCGCCGTCGCGGTCCACCAGGGCGATCTGCTCGAGGCCCGTCAGCTTCTCGGCCAGCTCGACCGGGTTGGCGATCGTCGCGCTCGCCAGCAGGAAGCGCGGCTCGGTCCCGTAGGCGTTGGCGATCCGCCGCAGCCGGCGCAGCACGTTCGCCACGTGCGAGCCGAACACGCCGCGGTAGACGTGCGCCTCGTCGACGACGACGACCGCGAGGTTCGAGAGGAAGTCGCCCCACTGGCGGTGGTGGGGCAGGATCCCCATGTGCAGCATGTCGGGGTTCGTGAGCACGAGGTTCGCGCGCCGGCGGATCTGCCTGCGCTGCTCGCCCGGCGTGTCGCCGTCGTAGATCGCGGGCCGCACCTGCTTGGTCAGCCCGAACGCGTTGATCGCACGCGCCTGGTCCTGCGCCAGCGCCTTCGTCGGGTACAGGTACAGCGCGCGCGCCTTCGCGTCGCGGCACAGGACGTCGAGCGTGGGCATGTTGAAGCACAGCGACTTGCCCGACGCCGTGCCGGTGGTGACGATCGTCGGTCCCTCCCACGCCGCCTGCAGCGCCTGCGCCTGATGTGACCACAGCGACGCGATCCCGCTGCCGCTGAGCGCCTCGCGCAGCGCCGGGTGCAGCTCGTCCGGCAGCGGTTTGGTGACCGCCTCGCGCGCGCCCTCGAACGCCTCGCGCACGAGCCGGCCGTCGGTGCGGCCGAGGTCGAGCAGAGCGCTCCAGGGATGGACTTCGGGGGCGACGGACACGCCGCTGCCATAGTACGAGCGCTTTGCCGGTGCGCAGCTTTCATCACACGGACTTTCCGGCGGATCGTCTGCGTGCCGAGCGGGTGCAGACGGTGTCGGTGTGCGTGCCCGCGCGCGAGGAGGCGGCGACGATCGCCGCGATCGTGTGCCCGCTCGTGGCGCTGCGCGACGCGGGCGTGATCGACCAGGTGCTCGTGCTCGACGACGACTCACGCGACGGGACCGGCGCGATCGCGGCCGATCTCGGGGCGGAGGTCGTGCGCCCGGCGGGGCTGCTGTCCGAGTTCGGGCCGTTGCTCGGCAAGGGCGACGCGATGTGGCGCGCGCTCAGCGTGTTGACCGGCGAGGTCGTCTGCTTCGTGGACGCCGACTCCGAGGACTTCGGCGCCCACTTCGCGACCGGGCTGCTCGGCCCGCTCGTCTGCGCCGACGGCGTGCAGTTCGTCAAGGGCTTCTATCGCCGCCCGTTCAAGAGCGCCGGCGACCAGGTGGCACCTTCCGGCGGCGGCCGCGTCACGGAGCTGACCGCGCGCCCCCTGCTGGCGGCGTTCTATCCCGAGCTGGCCGCGGTCCGCCAGCCGCTGGCAGGGGAGTTCGCCGCACGCCGCGAGCTGCTCGAACGGACGGCCTTCTGCACGGGCTACGCGGTCGAGATGGGTCTGCTGCTCGACGTCTACGCGGCGGTCGGGAGCGAGGCGATCGTGCAGGTCGACCTCGACGTGCGCCAGAACCGCCACCGGCCGCTCGCCGAGCTGGCGCCGATGGCGGCGGCGGTGCTGGCGGCGGTGACGAGCCGGCTGCGACGCGACGGCCGGTTGACCGCCGACGCGGACGCTGTTGAGCCCGCGCTGCTCGAGCGCCCGCCGCTCGCGGAGCTGCGCGCCTTGCGCGAGGGCCGCTAGCCGAGCTTGAGCTCGAGCGCGGCGGTGCCGGCCGGGATCGTCGTCCCCAGCGCCGGCGTCGCCAGCCGCACCACGACCCGCCGCAGGCGGCCGTCGGCGTCGGCCTGCGCCTCCCCGCTCCAGTTCTCGCCGGACTGCGGCTGGGGCGGGATCCCGCGCCGGATGGCCGCCGCCGCCGGCACGGTGAAGGTCCACGAGCCGTTGGCGCGCTCGCGCACGCCCTCGGCGTCGGCCACGAGCTCGGCCATTGCCTGCGCCTCGTCGGGCAGCATGCCGAGCTGGCCACCCGAGACGCGGGCGGCCTTGCGCGCGAGGGTCTTGCCATTGGCCTTGACCTCAGCCGCGGTCCACGAGACGGACATGTCCGGGATCTCCGCCCCGGCGAATCCGGCGACGCCGAGGGTCGCCTCGCCGGCGCTTGCCGCGAGGTCGATCTCGCCCTCGGCCTCGAACTGCGGCCGCGTGCCGCGGCCCGGCCGCGTCGTCGTCGCCTTCAGCCGCATGTCCACGCGCCCCTCGCTGCGGGCGAGGTCGAACGCGCGGGCTAGGCCGCCTGTGCCGAGCGGTTCGGACGGCGGCTCGGACTCTCCGCCGCCGCACCCGGAGAGCAGCGCCACCAGCGTTGCGATGCAGGTCAGCACGCGCGTCATGAGAATCCGTATCGGCCGGAGAGTCGGCGATCCTTAGCCACGGCGGCGCGCCGGCGATGCGCCACGATGTGGCCATGCGCTGCCTCTACGTCGACCTCGACAGCACCCTGCTCGGCCCCGGCGGCGCGCTGCTGCTCGACGCTGACAAGAAGTTCACCCTGCAGGGGGTCCGCGCGCTGCAGGCCTGCGACCGCGCGGGCGCCGAGGTGGTGCTCATGTCCGGCCGCCGCGAGTCGACCGTCAAGGAGAACGCGCGCCTGTTCGCCCAGCCGGCCTACATCTTCGAGGCGGGCTCCTGCCTCGTGATCGACGGCGAGGAGATGTGGTTGACCGGCGACTACATGCCCCACGGCGACGCCGGCACGATCCACGACCAGATCGAAGCGGCCGGCGCGCCGGCGCTGCTGCTCGAGCACTACGCCGGGCGCCTGGAGTACCACGACCCGTGGCATCGCGGGCGCGAGGTCTCGCACCTCTTCCGGGGTCTCGTCGACGCCCGCGAGGCCGACGCGCTGCTGGCCGCGCACGGCCACGGCGGCCTGCGGCTCGTCGACAACGGCGGCGTGCACCGGCGCTCCCCCGACCTCGTCGCGCTCGACGAGGTGCGCGCCTACCACCTCGTGCCGCGGGGAGCGTCGAAGGGCAACGCCGTGGCGCTGCACATGCGCGCGCGCGGCTTCACGGCGCAGGACGTGATCGCTGTCGGCGACTCGCGCGAGGACATGGAGACCGCCGGCCACGTCGGGACGTTCTGGTTCGTCGCCAACGCCGTGGCGCGCGACCCGACGCTGCACGAGGCGACCGGCTCGCGGACGAACGTGCGGGTCGCCGGCGCGTCGTACGGGGCGGGCGTCTACGAGGCGGTCGTCACGACCCTGGCCGAGCGCTGACCCCGCGCAGCCGCGCCCACAGCGCCGCCCAGGACCCCGGCGGCGGACGACGGCGCCAGCGGGCCGGCGGCGGCACCGTCGTGCGCACGAGCGCGATCCAGTCGTCGAGCGGAAGCTCGCCGGAGATGAGCTCCGCCAGGCCCTCGGTGACCGTCGCCTCGAGCCCGGCGTTGCGTAGCGCCCGCGCCAGCAGCGGCACCGTGTCCAGTGCCTCGACCGCCTGCCCGATGCGCTCGGGAATGTCCGCCGCGGGCACACCGGCCGCGAGCAGCTCGCCGGCCCGGCGGTTGCGGCTTTGCGGCGCGAGCACCGTCGCGACGAGGTCGCCGGTGCCCGCGAGCCCGAGCATCGACTCCGGCCGCGCGCCCTGCGCCTCGCTGTAGCGCCAGACCTCCGCGAAGATGTGGCCCGCCGCGGCGCCTGCGGCGTTGAGCCCCTGCGCCTCCGTCGCACCTGCCGCGAGGCCCGCGGCGTTCTTCGCGGCGCCCGCCAGCTCGACGCCGATCGGGGCGTTGGAGCGCTCGCAGACGACGCCCGCCCGGATGAAGACGCCGGCGATCGTGTTGGCCAGCTCCTCGTTCGTCGAGGCCGCGACGAGCGCCGCCCCCTCGCTGACCATCTCGCGCGCGTGCGCCGGCCCGCCGACACATGCGACACGCGCCTCGCCGAAGCGCTCGCGCAGCAGCACCGTCGGGGCGCTGCCGTCGGGCGGGGTCAGCCCCTTGGCCAGTGAGATGACCGCGGTGCGCGGTCCCAGGCCCGACTTCTTCAGTCCGCGGATCGTCGCGCCGAGGCCGTCGGACGGCACGCCGAGAAACACGTAGTCCGCGCGCCCCAGGCCCGCCTCGACGGTCTCGACGCGCAGCTCGCGGGGGAACTCGACGCCGGGCAGGTAGACGAGGTTCTCGCGGTCCTCCTGCAGCCGCCGCGACTGCTCGCCGGTGCGCGTCTGCAGCGTCGTGCGCAGGCCGCCGCGCGAGAGCAGCACCGCGACGGCGCTGCCGAACGAGCCCGCGCCCACGACGACCGCGCGCCGCGAGACGGGCGAGGGCAGCGACAGGCTGGGAAGGTGGCGGCCGTCGGGCATCGGCCGCGAGGGTACGCCAGTTCAGGCGTCGTCCAGGATCTCGCAGCGCCCGGTCGGGTCGGGCGCTCGCGTCGCGGCCCGGCGTCAGCGATGCGTTGCGAGGATGTCCGAGCCAGCGGGCGCGACCTCGATCTGCAGGTCGCGCGTGTCCGGGTCGACCGCGAGGCCGCCGTCCTGGTCGAGCACGGACAGGATCTCGGTGTTAGGCGGCGGCGCCGCGATGGCGCGCCCGCGGGTCGGCGATTCGCCGTCGCGTCCGTACGCTGGGTTGTCGGTGATGAGCATCCAGCGCACCCGGAATCCGAGCCGCTCGAGCGCCCGGCCCGTCGCGGCGGGATCGTCGAGGTCGATCGCGGCCGCGACCTCGGGGAGCGCATCCTCGACACGTTCTGGGCCATCGAAGACGACGGCGGCGAGCGCGGGCGGCGCGACCAGCGCGAGCACGCCGAGCGCGAGCGCGGCCCAGCGCCGCGGTCGCAGACGCCGCAGGCGAGGCGGCTCGACGATGGCGTCCATTCGCCGGCCGAGCTCGTCCAGCGCGGCGATGCCGGTCGATGTGCGGTGCGGTGTCATGTGAGCCTCTCT
>DASZDB010000338.1:0-3582 GCA_035942495.1 Solirubrobacteraceae bacterium | reverse complement strand
GACTCGACCCACGCGCCCGACCTGTCGCTGTACGGCGACACGCCCCTGCACGAGCAGTCGCACGGCCGGTCGTTTCTGGCGCTGGCCGCCAACCGCTTCGGCGGCGAGGGCTTCTACGTCCTCGACGAGCCCGAGGCCGCGCTGTCGGTCAGCGGCGCGCTGGCCCTCCTGGCGATCGTCGTGCGCGCCGCCCGCGCGGGAGCGCAGTTCGTCATCGCGACGCACTCGCCGATCCTGCTCGCCTGCCCCGGCGCGGTGATCTACGAGCTCGACGAGCGCGGGCTCGCGCGCTGCGCCTACGACGACCTCGACGCCGTGCGCTTCACGCGCGGGTTCCTCGACGCGCCCGAGCGCTTCATCCGCGCGGCGCTCGACGATCCCGACGCGCAGTGACCCCGCGGCAGCGGGGCCGGCGAACCGCCGGCCCCGCGATGCTGCGTGAGGTCACCGCTCCTCAGCGTCGTCGAGCGCCGCGCGGATGAAGCGCTCGGGCGCGTCGAGAAACCCGCGCGTGAAGCGCACCGCATCGAGGTCGTCGTAGGCGCAGCGCGCGAGGCCCGAAGCGTCGAGCTCGTAGATCAGCGCATCGGGGCAGGCGAGCAGGATCGGCGAATGCGTCGCGATGACGAACTGCGCTCCCGCGCGCGCGGCCCGCACGACGATCGCCATCAGGGCCAGCGCCCCGCTGACCGAGAGCGCCGCCTCGGGCTCGTCGAGGACGTAGAAGCCCTCCCCGCCGAAGCGGTTGGCCGCCAGCGCGAGGAACGACTGGCCGTGCGACTGCGCGTGCAGCGGGGTGTCGCCGTACAGCGACAGGTCGGGCGAGAACTTCGAGCCGCCGTCCACGAAGCTCGCGATGTTGAAGAAGCTCTCGGCGCGCAGGAAGTAGCCGTTGCGGGGCTTCCTGCGGCTGAGGACCGGCTCGAGCGCGCCGCCCGCGACCGCGCGCGGCACGGCCGGCAGCTCACCGGATCGATCGAGCTCGCCGCCCTCGCCGCCATAGCCCATGGCCTCGGCGATCGCCTCGATGAGCGTGGACTTGCCGGTCCCGTTGTCGCCGGCCAGCAGCGTGATCGGTGCGCCGAGATCGAGCTGCTCGACCCGCGCGACCGCGGGTACGTCGAACGGAAAGCCACTCCCCCACTGCGCGTCTATGCGGCGCAGGCCCAACAGATACGGGCCGCGTCCGATACGACGCGGGTCACGCCGGCGCGCCACCGGCCCAACCTACCGCGACACCGACTCGCGACGAGCAGCCTGCCGCAGCCCTCAGCCGCGCGATGTGCGCGTTCCGGCTCGGCGTTGCGCGCCCGATGCTCGGCCACCGGCAGACGCGCGCCTGCGCCGCGCTCGTATCAACAACGCGGTGACGGCGCCGACGGCCGCGCCCGCCGGCATCAGCCAGTCGCCGGCCTGCGCGCCCTGCGCAGCGAGCGCGGCGACGGCAGCCGCGCTCATAGCCGTGCGGACCTCCGCGACGACGCGCTCGCCGGATGGCGCGCCAGCGAAAGCGCGGCCAGGGCATCCGTCACGGACGCGGGCAGCGGACGTGGCTGGGCGCCGTAGATCTCCGCGAACACGGCGGCAGAAGCGCCTACGCGAGGAGCTGTGCGTGCCCGACGACGCGCAAGGACCGGGCAGCCGGCGCACCGCGGCATGGACCTGCAACACGTCTTCTTCAGCTTCACCACGACGATCCGCCAGCAGGCTAACACGAAGGCCTTAGGTACGCCTAATTAGGTGGCCCAACCCGGGCCGTCGGGGTACCACGCGGGCCACATCTCTGCACCCGAGTCCAATTCCGGAGGTCATCATGCCCTCAGAACGCTTTGCCGCCGCGCTCAACGAGCAGGTCGGTCGCGAGTTCGCCGCCGCCCACCAGTACATCTCGATCGGCACGCACTTCGAGGACCAGACGTTCCCGCGCCTCGCGAAGTTCTTCTACGACCAGGCCGAGGAGGAACGCGAGCACGCGATGAAGATGGTCAAGTACATGCTCGACACGAACTGCCCGGTCGAGCTCGGCCCGATCGCCGCTCCCACGAACCACTTTCAGAGCCACATCGAGCCGCTCAAGGCGGCGCTCGAGCAGGAACGCAAGGTGACCGTCCACATCAGCGAGCTCTTCGAGATCGCCCGCGAGACCAAGGACTACCAGAGCGAGCAGTTCATCGAGTGGTTCCTCGAAGAGCAGGTCGAGGAGGAGTCCACCATGCAGGACTTGGTCCAGGTCGCCGAGCGCACCCGGGAGATCCCGATGCTGCTCGAGGAGTACGTCGCTCGCGAACACGGAGGTTGAGCCGCTGACGTGGCAGCCCGCGCCGGACGGCGCGGGCTGACCGACCGGCTCAACGGCGGCGCGCGCACGCGCGGATCGCCCGGGCGTACATGAGCGCGCGGGCGCGGTAGCCCGCGGGCGAGGCGTGGACCTCGTCGCCGCTCAGCAGCGACGCGTCGCGCTCGACGGCGCGCGCCCAGTCGACGAGTTCGAGCGTCAGCTCCGGGTCGCGGGCGAGCCGGCGCAGGAGCCGGTTGGCGCCGGCGTGGCTCGTCCCCGCGTACGCCGGCGCGACGATCGTCGCCCAGACCGCGCATCCGCCGGGCCGGCTCGCCGTCGCGCGGACCGCGGCCTCGAGCGCCCGCACGTCGCGCGGGTCGTCGTTCGTGAAGAGGCTGATCGCCAGGATCGCGGGCGGCGCCGGCTCGTCGGCCAGGATCCGCATGCCTTCGGCGAGCGGGCGACCCCACTCGGCGTCGATCCGAACGCGCCAGCCCGGCAGCGCGGCGGGCAGGAGGTGCGCGATCTCGTCGGCGAGCGAGTCGCCGACGAGGAGCACCTCGCGCTCGTCCGCGCGCGCCGGAGGATCCGCGATCGCGACCCGCGCGTCACCTTCCTCCGCGGAGCCGCAGCCGGCCGCGCTCAGCGCGAGGAGCACAACGAGGAGGACGTAGCGTAGGCGCATCGTCCCGAGCGCCGGCCGCGGGGCCGGCGCCGGTCCTGCGTCAGGCTCAGCCGCCCGCCATCGCCGGCAGGATCACGAGCACGTCGCCCGTGCCGACCGGCGTGTCGAGCCCGTCGAGCACGCGCACGTCCTCGTCGTTGAGATAGACGTTGACGTAGCGGTTCAGCTCGCCGCCCTGGGCGAACATCTGCGACTGCGTCGCCGGATGCTGATCGGCGAGCGAGCGCAGCACGTCGCCCACGTTCTCGCCGTCGGCGTCGACTTCCTTGACGCCGCCGACCGACGGGCGCAGGACTGGGGGGATGCGTACGGTGGCCATAGGTCGCGAGGGTTTTAGCACGCCGCGGGCATCCGGCCCGCGCCCATGATGCCGAGTGGCTTCATCCTGTCGCCATTCGGGCCCTTAGCCAGCCGCGGCACAGAACGCCTCGTAGTCGGGGAAGACGCCCATCTCCTCATCGGTGATCTCCGACGGCTCGCGCGAGCAGATGGGGCAGTCCGGGTCGCGCCGGACCTTGAGCTCGGTGAAGGAGGCGCTCAGCGCCTCGTAGAGCAGCAGGCGGCCGATCAGCGGCTCGCCGATGCCGGTCACCAGCTTGACGACCTCGGTGGCCTGCAG
>DASZDB010000337.1:0-7066 GCA_035942495.1 Solirubrobacteraceae bacterium | reverse complement strand
TGCGCTCGCCGATGATCGCCAAGGCGTCGTAGACGATCTTCTCGGCGACGGACTTCTTGCCGTCGAGCATCACGCGGTTGATGACCTGCTGGACGATGCGCGACCGATGCAGGGGGTCCGGCTCGATCGGCCGGATCGTTGCGGCAGAGCGGCGCGGCATTACTTCTTCTTTACGCCGTAAGAGCTACGGGCCTTCTTGCGGTCGCTCACGCCGGCGGCGTCGAGCGTCCCGCGGACGACCTTGTAGCGCACGCCCGGCAGGTCCTTGACGCGACCGCCGCGGACGAGGACGACGGAGTGCTCCTGCAGGTTGTGGCCCTCGCCGGGGATGTAGGCGGTGACCTCGATCGAGCCGGTGATCCTCACACGCGCGACCTTGCGCAGCGCGGAGTTCGGCTTCTTGGGCGTCGTCGTGTACACGCGTGTGCAGACACCGCGGCGCTGTGGGGCGGCGACCTTCTTCTTACGCCCCTTGCCGGACTTCAGACCGGGGGTGGAGAGCTTCTTCTTGGGCACGTTGCGGCCCTTGCGGACGAGCTGAGAAGTCGTAGGCATGCGGGCCGTGATGCTAGCAACCCTCGGCCGGCCGGCTAACGCCCGCGTACGGGCTTGACGGCCAGACCGCTGCGGCGCTTGCCGTCGGGCCCGGGATACGTGATGCGATACGCGGCGCCGGCGCGGTGCGCGATCGTCCGGCGGAAGGACGAGCGCCCGTCGATCGACAGCCGCGCGATCCGCGTCCAGCGGCCGCCCCTGACCTGGCGCTGCAGCACGACGACCTTGCGCCCCGGGCCGAGGCGCAGACGCCCGTAGACGAGCACCCTGCCCCTGGGCTGCAGCTGGGCGAAGATGCCGGCCAGGAACGTCCGGGCGACGACCTTCTCGGAGCCGTCGGCGCGCAGCAGCCCGGTCGAGTACTCGCCGAACGGGCGGCTGTCGCTCTGCGAGACCCGCACGGGTGCGGGCGGCTGGTCGCGCAGGAGGAACTGCGCGAAGCTGCGCACGTTCGGGACGCGGTCGGCGAGGTACTCCGCCCAGGTCATCCAGCGCGCCTGCTGGGACTCGTTGACGCGCGCGCGCCCCGGGATGCCCTTCGTCTCATATCCGAACTCCGTCAGGTGGATGTTGCGATTGGCGCGCGCGAGGCGGCCGAGCCGGACCAGGCGATCGAGCGTCCTGGCCAGCATGGGAGTGTCCGCGATACGCAGGTCCCCGCGTTCCTTCTTGGGGTCCGAGACGCGCTCGGGGCGCTCGTTCTGGGAGTACGGGTGATGCGACCAGCCGTCCCCCGGCACCGGCGTGAAGCCCTCGCAGTCGCCGCCGGTGCGCGGCTTGAGCTTGGCGTCGACGCACGCGAGCTCGCGCAGGAACTCCAGCGGTGGGACCGGGCCGCGGCCGCGCACGCCGCCGGTGCTCGACGTGTTGCCGATGAGGACGGTCGCGGTGCGGCGCACGGCCTTGACCGCCGCGTAGCCCGCGCGCAGCATCGCGCGGTAGACGGCGGGACTGGCGGGCGTGGTGCCGTCGGACTTCCACTGTGGGAGCAGCAGCCCCTGGTGGTTGGGCTCGTTCCAGATGATGAAGCGGTCGACGCTTGGCAGCGGGCCGGCGGGATCCGGCGCAGGGGTGGCGGGGGCCTCCGCCGTGCGCGGCCGATCGTCGAGCACCGGCAGCGGCGGCACGTCGGGCACCGGGAACGGAACGACCGGCTGGATGAGCTCGCCGATGAGGCTGGCATCCTCGGTCGGCGCGGGCGGCGGGCCCGTCGTCGCCGGCGGCGTGAACATCCCGGAATAGCGCAGCGCGACTGCGGTCGCGAAGTCGGCGTAGGCCTGTGGATCGATGTTGGAGCGGGCGCGCGGCCCCGGCGGATCGTCGGTCGCCCAGTGCGGCGCCCAGAAGCCGATGTCGACGAGCGCCTTCATGCCGGCGGCGCGGATCGCGCGGATCGCGGTGTCCAGGCCGGTCCAGCGCGCCTGCTCGTACGCGCCGGGATCGGCCGCGTTGAAGCCCTCGGGCTTGGTCTCCGACTCGGGCGCGCGGGTCAGCGAGGACCAGCCGGCGGTGATCCGCACGCGGTCGATGCCCAGCTCGCGCATCCTCGCGACGGCGGCCTCGACCTCCGCCTGCGGGCGGTAGAGCAGCAGCCCATCGTCCTGCAGGATCGTCTCGAGACCGCGGCTCGACGCCGGCGCGCCCTTCGGCTTGGCCGCCGTGGGCTTGACCGTGGGGGCCTTCGCGTCGGCCTGGGCCGCCGTCGTGAACGGCAGGGCGAGCGCGATCGCGAGCATGGCAGCAAACGTCGCGGGGCGCCTCATCCCGCGCAGTGTGACCGTTGCGGCGCCCGCGTGCGCTGACCATTACATTCGGCGGCGTGTTCGACGATCTCCGTCAGCGCACAGCCACGGCGCCCGCCGCGCACGCGAGCGGGTCATGAGCGACCGCTTCACGATCCGGCCCGCCACGACCGCCGACCTCGGCATGATCGCCGACAGCCTCGTCGCGGGGCTGTCGACGTACCGCGGCTGGACGCCGGTCGGCTGGAATCCGCCGCAGCGCGCGGAGATGCTGATCGGGCTGCTGCAGCGCTTCCCGCGCGACGGCTCGTGGGCACACCTGGCCTTCGCGGGCTCGCAGCCGGCGGGCCACATCAGCCTGCGCCCCGAGCGCGACGAGGACGGCCGACAGCGCACGGACGTCGCGCTGCTGACACAGCTCTTCGTACACGAGGAGTACTGGGGCAGCGGCCTGGCGGCGCAGCTCAACGCGATCGGCCGCGCGGACATGGTGCAGCGGGGCTTCTCGACGGGACGTCTGCTCGTCGCCCGCGGCCACAAGCGGGCGCGCGCGTTCTACGAGCGCGAGGGCTGGCGCGCGACCGGCGAGCACGAGACCTCGGGTGAGCTCGGCCTCGAGCTGGCCGAGTACCTCCTCGACCTCGGCTGAGCTGCGCTCGGCGCGCCTTACGCGCCGGAGGGCGCGGGTGCGGCTGTGCCGGAGGCGACACGCGCGGCACGGACCGGCGCGGGCGTCAGCGCGGATGCGACGATGACGAGCACGAAGGCGAGCGCCTGCAGCGCGATGCCGAACGCGTCGTTGGGCAGCGGGTCGCCGAAGACGATGATCCCGCCCGCGATCGTCGCGATGTTCGCGGCGGTGCCGGTGATCGCGATCACGGGAACGGCGTCGCCGTCCTGCAGCGAGCGGGCGGAGGCGTAGAAGGCGGTGGCCGAGGCGCTGAGCGCGACCCACGTCCAGGGGCTCAGGATGACGCCAAGCGCGCCGCTGTCACCGACGACGCCGGTCAGCGCCTTGACCGCGAGGTTGCAGACGCCGAACAGGATCCCGGCGGCGGCGGCGAGCATGATCCCGTGGTGCTCGGCGGGACCGCCGAGGCGCTTGCCCATGATGAACAGGGCGCCGAGGCCGAACAGACCTGCCTCGAAGGCGATCATCGCGGTGGACGAGAAGCTCGAGCTGGCCCCGTGCGTCTTGGGCAGCGTGATGGCCAGCAGAATCAGGCCGACGCAGGTCATCCCCAGGCCCCACCACTGGCGCGGGCCGATCTTGAATCCGAAGAGGCGGTCGGCCATGACGGCCAGCAGGACGAGCCCACCGGACAGCACCGCCTGTACGACGGAGAGCGGAGCGAGCGAGATCGCGGCCACGTGCAGCAGCCAGGCGACGAGGCCGACGCCCATGCCGATCGCGAACCAGCGCTGGCTCCACAGCGAGACGGCGGTGCGCAGCGGGTGGCGGATGTCGACCGTGCAGGCCGTCCCGCAGCCGCGGTGCTTGTAGAGGAAGGCCAGGTTCGACGCGAACGCGCAGAGCAGGGCGACGAGGATGCCGAGATAAAGACTCATGAATTGCAGCGCACAGCACACGTCAAGCGAAAGTCTCGGCGCCGGGCGACACCCCTACCATCGACAGCCCGGGGGACTTGCTTGACGCGTTTCGCGTGCTCCAAGGAGGCTAGCGTGATCTCGGGCCACGCGCGCCGCGGACACTCTTTCGTTACAGAACCGCTGGCCATGCAGGACAAACCGCTGCTCTTCGTTGACATCGTCGGCGTCATCTCACTGTGGGTTTTGACTCGAACGCCCGTCCAGCGGGCGCCTTCCACAATGTGGACGGGACCATCCGTTTCCTTTCGTCCGACGCCGGGATCCACCTGCTCACGCTCGCGGAGCGCTTTGCGCTCGTCCGGTGCAGCGGATGGGAGGAGAAGGCCGAAGAGCATCTGCCGCACGCCCTCGCCCTACCCAGCGGGCCGGCGTTTCTGACCTTCCCGCGCAATACATGGCGCGGCAACGTGGCGCGGGCGGCGTGACGCTCCCGGGGCACCTCGCAGGGCTCGCGCGCGTGGCGTTGCCTGGCGGCCTGACGCTGCTCGTGGCGGGCGATCGGCGTTCGCGGCGGCGTGGGCTTGCCGGGCTGGACCCGGGCGCGTTGCCGCCGGGCTGTGCGCTGGCGTTCGTGCCGTGTCGGTCGGTGCATACGATCGGGATGCGTTTCGCGTTGGACCTCGTGTGGCTCGACGCCGATGGCGCGCCCGTGCGACTGGACCGCGCCGTGGGGCCGCGGCGGGTGCGGACGTGTCTCGCGGCGCGGAGTGTGGTGGAGACGGCGGCGGGCGAGGGGGCGCCGTTCGCCGCGGCGTTGGCGGCAGCGGGCTGGCGAGGCTTCAGATGACCGTGGTGACACCGGCGCCGGCGCGTTCGTCAGTCGGCTTCTCGCGCCGCGCCACCCCGCCGGGAGATCTGTCCCCGCGCTTGCGCGAGCGGCGGGCGGTCGGGAGCATGGAGTCCGACGTCAAGGACGGGACGCCTTGCGTCGATAGGCGGGTAATGGAGCAGAGGTGCAGACAGCCGGTTGCCGGGAGGCATCTGTGACTGAGCGGATCGACAGGCTGCGGGCCGGGCTCGTGCGGGCCTGCAGAGAGCTGGCGCAGACGGGCCTCGTGGTCGGTTCCGCCGGCAACGTCAGCGTCCGCAGCGACGATCTGGTGCTCGTCACGCCCAGCGGTGCCCGGCTCGCGACCCTGAGAGAGGACGAGCTCGCGATCGTCGACCTCGACGGCAGCCTCGTCGACGGCCCGCTGCTGCCGACCTCCGAGCTTCCCCTGCACCTCGCGGTCTACCGCAGCTTCGACGCCCGCGCGGTCGTCCACACGCACCCCCCGATGGCGACCGCCGTCGCCTGCGTCGCCGACGAACTGCCGTGCATCCACTACACGCTGCTGAGCCTCGGCGGCAGCGTGCGGGTCGCGCCCTACGCCACCTTCGGAACCGCCGAGCTCGCCGACACGGTCGTCGAGGCGCTGCAGGGGCGCACAGCCGCGCTCATGGCCGGTCACGGCGCCGTGACGTACGGCGCCGACGTCGACGCGGCGATCGCCGCCACCGAGCTGCTCGAGTGGGCCTGCGGGGTCTACGTGCACGCCTGCGCATGCGGCACCCCGCGCGTGCTCGACGAGCAGGAGCGGCTGGCCGTGGCCGAGGCGCTCGCCACCTACGGCGACGCGGCTCGGGTCGTGTCGGCGCACCTGCCGTAGCGCTTCAGCCGCGTCGCGCGCGCGCCTTGGCCTTCGCCCGCGCCCGCGCCCGCTTCGTCTTGCCGCGGTTCGCGATCTTCGCGGCGCGCAGCGTCCGCCCCACCACAGCGCGCGTGCCGCCCGGCCCGATCGCCACGATCCGCAGCCGATGACGACCGGCCCGTGACGGCACCCAGGCGACGCGGTGACGGCCCCGCGGCAGCGCCCGCAGACCCTGTGAGAGCGCCACGTGGCCGCGGCGGTCGCGGACCTGCAGCGTCACGTCGGAGATCTTCGAGAGCGTGAAGCGAATCGTCGTGCGCCGGCGGATGCGCACCGTGCGCAGCGCGCGCACGTGCACCCGCGGCGGCTCGCGCACGTAGCGCTCGAAGCGCCGGCCGGCGGCGCAGTACGTCGATACCCGCGTACGCCGGCACAGCCCGCCGAGGAAGCCGGCGACGAGGCGGTGATAGCCCAACGTCGACTCCTTGCCTTGCGCGCTGTACAGCGACCAGGCGCCGGTGTCGAAGCCGCGCACCGAACGCCGCGCCATCGGCTCGCCGCGCTCGAAGAGGCGCCGCGCCCGGCGGCTGTCGGTGATCCGCACGACATCGCGCAGGCCGATCAGCGTCTGCAGTTCGCCGTTGAGGATCCGCAGTCCCGGCGCGAACGAGTACATCGTGTAGCGCACGCCGCTGCCCGACCGAACGGCGACCCCGAGCGGCGGCGGCGCGGTGAACGCGCCCAATGCCCGGCGGGCCGCTCGCGCGTACCTCGCGCCCCGGGCGGCCGGCAGCGCGCGCCCCCCGCGCGCGAGCGCCTGCGCCCCCGTGGCCTGTGTCATCGCGCTGATCCACGGCGGCGCGCCGCTGCCGAACGCGAAGAAGTGCTCCCACGCGAGAAAGCCGCCGCGCACGGTGCCCAGCGCCACCATCCGGTCCAGCAGGCGGCGCAGCGCGGCCGGCCGGCAGGTGAAGCCTGCCGAGGCGCGCAGGCACGATGTCGCCAGCGCATTGGCGCGCCCGAAGCTCGCCAGCGGCTGGATCGCCAGGCCGCGCCCGGCGTAGTACTCGAACACGACCGGGTCGCCGCGGAAGCTCATCCGCGCCCGCGGCGCCGGCAACGCGCGCGTCGTCCAGAACTCGCGGTTGCGGCGGATCGTGAGAAACACCGGCTCGAGGCGGCTCGCGGTGAGCATCCGCCCGCCCGCCAGGCGCTGCGTCATCGCCACGACAGCGGCGAGCTCGGCGCGCCGCGTCCCGCTCAGCCGTCTGACCGCGCGCTGCGCGCGCGACCACGAACGCCGCAGCGCCTCGTACCGGCGGCGGCTGATCGCGCGGCCAAGCCACGCCCGGCGCAGGGCGCCGTTGACCGTGGTCGAGCGGCGCAGGCGCCGCGCCTCGGCACGGCGCGCGACAGCGCGGCGCTCGCGCACGGTCGCGGGCGCGCTGCGGCGCGCCTGGCTGACGCGGGCGATCAGCCGCCGCGAATACGCCCGCATGCGGCGCACGTGGTGGCGCGCCAACCGTG
>DASZDB010000336.1:0-5587 GCA_035942495.1 Solirubrobacteraceae bacterium | reverse complement strand
GACGGCCCTTCTGCCCGAGTTCGTGACCCGCACGCTGGGCGCATCGGCCGCCGTGCTCGGTGCAATCGAAGGGGTCTCGGACGGCTTGGCCGGCGCCGCGCGCTTCGCCGGGGGCGCGCTGGCCGATGACCCCGAGCGGCGACGCCGCACCGCCGTCGGCGGCTATGCCACGACCGCCGCGCTCTCCGGCCTCATCGGCGCCGCGAGCAGCATCGCTCAGGTCGCAGTTCTACGCGCCGGCGCATGGGCCGCCAGAGGCCTGCGCGTGCCCGCGCGCAACGCCCTGCTCGCCGACGTCGTCGCCCCCACCGCATACGGCCGCGCCTACGGCTTCGAGCGCGCGATGGACAACCTCGGCGCGATCGTCGGCCCGCTGCTGGCGTTGGTCCTGATCGCGATCACGGATGTCCGCACCGCGATCCTGCTGTCGATCATCCCCGGCATGGTCGCCGTCGCCGCGATCGTCTACGCGATCCGCCGCACCGCCGTCGCGCGCCGAGCCGAACGGCGGCCGCTGCGCATCGTCGTGCGACCCGTCCTGCAGGGGCCGCTGCGACGGCTGTTTGTCAGCATCGGCCTCTTCGAGATCGGCAACATCGCGGCGACGCTCCTCATCCTGCGCGCCACCGACGTCCTGCGCGACGACCACGGCAGCAACGACGCCGCCCAGATCGCGATCGCCCTCTACGTCCTCTACAACATCGCAGCAACGCTGATCAGCCTCCCGGGCGGGCGGCAGATCGACCGCACCGGCCCGACCCGCACCCTCACAGCCGGCATCGCCGCGTTCGCCCTCGCCTACCTGCTCTTCGCCGTCACGAGCCCGAGCATCCCGCTGCTGGCCGTCGCCTTCATCGCGGCCGGGATCGGCATCGGCTGCGTCGAGACCGCCGAGCACACCGCCGTCGCGACCTTCGCGCCGGACCACATCCGCGGATCGGCCTTCGGGCTGCTGGCGGCGACGCAGAGCTTCGGCAACGTCGTCGCGAGCGCGCTCGCCGGCGTCCTCTATGCCGCCGTCTCGCCCGCCGCCGCCTTTGCCTTCGCCGCGGTTTGCATGCTCGCGGCCCTGGGCACCTTCGTCCGTCGCTCCGCAACCCCAACCACCGTCGTCAGCTGACCCAAGGAGAAAGCAGATGTCCGACCCCGGCGCCGCCAGCGCCATGCAATCGCTGCTCATGACCCGGTCGCTGACCGATCTCGAGCTCATGCAGGCCAGCGCGACCGCACCGGATTTCCGGATCCTCCCCGACGTGAGCGTCGTGAAGGTCGGCGGCCAGAGCCTCATCGACCGCGGCGCCACCGCGATTCTGCCGGTCGTCGACGAGCTCATCGCCGCGAAGACCGACTACAAGCTCCTGATCGGCACCGGCGCCGGAACGCGCGCACGGCATCTCTACGCGCTGGCGTCCGGGTTCGGCTTGCCGACGGGCGTGCTGACCGACATCGGCAGTGCCGTCGCCGGCCAGAACGCGCAGATCCTCGGCTACCTCATGGCGCGCCACGGCGTCCCCGTCGTGAGCGGCTCCGGCTTCGGCGCGGTCCCGCTGTACCTCGCGGAATGCGGCGCCGCGATCTTCGCCGGCATGCCGCCCTATGACATGTGGCAGCACCCGCCCGACGAGGGGTTCATCCCGCCCTACCGAACCGACGCCGGCTGCTGGCTCGTCGCAGAGGTCTACGGGTGTCGCAACATGATCTACGTCAAGGACGAGGATGGCCTGTACACCGCCAACCCGAAGACCGACCCCGGCGCGACGTTCATCGCGTCGATCACCGTCGAGGAGCTCCATGAGCTCGACCTGCCCGACCTCGTCGTCGAGCGACCCCTGCTCGAGCTCGTCCGAAACGCGCGGCACGCCACGTCGGTACAGGTCGTCAACGGCCTCAAGCCCGGACTCCTGACGCGCGCGCTCGCGGGCGAGCACGTGGGCACGATCATCACCGCGGCGTGACCGCCGCCGCCGCGACGCCAACCAGAGGAACCTCATGACCGAGCCCGTCTCGAAGCCCGACCTGTTCACCGCCAAGCACGTGCCGTCGGCGCTCATGCGCCAGACGCTGCTCGATCGCGCGCTCGTCCGGCCCGTCACCGACCAACCCGCGATGCGTCTACTGCCGTGGCTGCACGTCGTCGCGATCGGCGGGCGCTCGATCATGGACCGCGGCCGCGACGCTGTGCTCCCGGTCGTCGACGAGCTGCGCGCCGCGCTCGCCGAGCACCGCATGCTGATCGCCACGGGCCCCGGCATCCGCGCCCGTCACGTGTTCGGGGTGGGTCTGGACCTTGGCCTGCCGACCGGCGCCCTCGCCGCCCTCGCTTCGACCGAGGCCGAACAGAACGGCCACATCATCGCGGCGCTGCTCGCCGATGAAGGCGTGTCCTACCTCCCCCACACCACCGTCGGCCACCAGCTCGCGACCCACCTGTCCGCAAGTCCCGCCGCCGTGTCCAACGGCTACCCGCCCTACGGCCTGTTCGAGTTCCCGCCCGCAGTCGGCAGGCTCCCGCCCCATCAGACCGATGCCGGCGCACTGCTCATCGCCGATGCCTACGGCGCGGTTCGCACGATCTACGTCAAGGATGTCGACGGCGTCTATACGCAGGACCCGGCCACCGCGGCGCAGGGCGAGGGTGAGTTCATCCCGCGCGTCGGCGCCGCCGAGCTGATCGCGATGGACCTCCCGACGCTGCCGCTCGACCGGCTCGTGCTCGAGCTCATGGCGAACGCCAAACAGGTGAGGGAGATCCAGATCGTCAACGGCCTGACGGCAGGCAACATCACGAAGGCGCTGCGGGGGGAGCACGTCGGCACGATCGTGTACGCCGATTAGGATCGGCGACTCGGTCGCCCGCGCGGCGCGCGACGAGGATCGTCATGCCGCAGACTATGCCCGCCGGGCGGTAGTGGGTCTCGATCAGGCGCCGCGTGACGCCGTCGCGGTCCAAGCCGAACGCCCACGGGCGGTGGCGCTCGATGAGCCACGTCGGGCGGCGTGGCGAGGCGAGCAGCCGGCGCAGCTCGCGCTCGGCGCCCGGAGCCGCCTGCATCATCAGGCTCCAGTGGTAGGCGAAGGGTGCGCGCAAACCGGCGTAGTAGAGGACGCTCGCGTACGCGTACATCACGTGGGCGCTGTCGCTGGGCCGCGCCCGGTCGCGCACGTGCTGGGCGACGGTGACCGCGTCTCTCGCATGGCGAGCAGGAGCGCCCCGCAGTGCGGCGCCGGCGGACACGACCACGCCGAGCGTCACGACGAGCGAGACGATGAACGCTCCGGCGCGGGGGCGGGCGGCGAACATCACGGCGGCCCCGACCGCGGTCACGGGCGCCAGCGCGATCAGGTAGTGCGGCCAATAGCTGCCTCCCAGCGCGACGCCGACGAGGGCGCCGACCAGCCACGCCGCGAGCGCGGCAGCGGTCGCGGGCCGATCGCGCAGCCGGGCGATTCCCGCCACCGCGCAGATGAGCAGCGCGGCGAGGCCGCTGCCCACGAGCGGGACGACGAGGCGCGTCGCTCGGTCGCCCACGTCGGCGCCTTCGATCGCGCCCAGCGCGTCGAGCCGGAATCCGACCAGCGCATAGGCCACCGCGCCGCCGCGCACGTCCGACGCCGACTGCCACACCCACAGCCCGAGGATCACGGCCGCCACGCCCGCGGCGTAGGCCGCCGCGCGCGCGGCCGTGTGCCGCCAGCCCGGCCGCGTGAGAACGCCGCTCACCGCGATGCCCACGACGCCCGCCAGCAGAGCACCGCCGAATGACTGCTTGACCAGCAGCGCGGCGGCCGCGAGCGCGCCGGCCGCCGCGAGCGCGGCGTGGCGGCCGATCGACCGGTCGAGCCCGACCGCCAGCAGCAGCACCGACAGCGACACCGGGACGCTGGCGACCAGCTCCCCCGGGGTGAACACCGCCTGCAGGAGCAGCGATGAGCACAGCAGCGCGCTGATGAGGGCCGCCCACGGCGCCGCCGCTCGACCCGCGATCCGCACGGCCAGCAGCGTCGTGATGATCACGACGGATATCGCGGCCAGCGCGCCGAGCGCACGGATTCCGTGCGGGCCGCCGACCTCGTGCGCCAAGCGGAACGCCGCGAGGAGCACGGGCGGCCGATCGATGAAGTGCTCGCCGTAGGCATGCGCGCCCTCGCCGCTCCACCCCGCCGCGATCAACGCGAGTCCCGCCTCGTCGCGACCGAGCGCGGCGTCGCCCCACGGCGCGCGCAGGCCGAGCGTCAGCAGCACCCCGGCTGCCAGCCAGCTCAGCGGACGCCCCGCGTGCGCAGGCCCGGGGCGGGGCACCGCCTGAGCATCGGTTCGTCGACGGCCGCGCATCGCCGCCGTCTCTTCGCCACTGCCGCCCGGATTCAAACCGGGGCTGCTTCCGGGGCGATCTTCGGCGCCTACGCACCCGGCGGGACGACGCGGATGATCCGGTCGTCCTCGTCTTCGGGCGACCCACGGCCGTCGCGGTTGGACGTCGTGACCCAGATCGCGCCGTCCGGGGCCTCGACGACGGCGCGCAGGCGGCCGTACTCGCCGTCGAGCAGCACCTCCTCGTCGCCGATCCGCGCCCCGTCGACCTCCAGTCGCCGCAACGACGTGCCGAGCAGCGCCGCGACGAGGTGGTCACCGGTCCACGCGGAGTCGGGAAGGCTGACGAACGCGCTGCCCGACGGGGCGATCGTGTCCTGCCAGAGCTGCTCGGGTGCGCCGTCGCCCGGCTGGTCGCGGCCGAAACGCGGCCAGAGGGCGTTGCCGCCCTGCCGCACGACGTTGACCTCGTCGCAGCAGCTCGGCCCGCCATCGCCGCTGGGGCCGTGCTCGGTCACGAACAGCCGGTCGCTGCCCGGTTGCCAGTCCAGGCCCTGCGGGTTGCGGTGCCCGATCGACACGATCCGCGGCGCGCCGGAGCCTCGGCGGTACTGCGACGGCGCGAGCGACAGCACCTTGCCGTTCAGCGACGCGCGCTGCTGGGCAAGCTCGCGACGTCCGGCGTCGCCCGTCACGACGTAGAGCCGGTCATCCGGGCCGAAGCGGATGCGCCCGGAGTCGTGGATCGGCCCCGCCTCGATCCCGTCGAGCGCGACGCCGTCCTCGGTCAGCGCCGTACGCTCGGCGCTCCAGCGATAGCGCAGGACGCGCACCTCGCCGTCGCGCGTGGCCATGAGGTACACGAACGGGCGGCCGGCCGCAAACGCCGGATCCAGCGCGATCCCCATCAGACCGCCCTCTCCCAGCGCCTCGACGCGCACCCGCGCTACGGGCTCCTCGCGCAGCTCGCCGGCGGCCGACACCAGACGCACGCGGCCGGGGCGCTCGGTCACCAGCGCGCGACCGTCGGGCAAAAACACGACGTCCCACGGCACCTCCAGCCCGGTGGTGATGACGCGCACCTGCGGATCTGCGCCATCGGCGCGGACGGGCGCCCGGTCACCCGGTGCCGACCGTCCGCTCGTGTCCGGCGTCGTGGCGCTTCGCGTCGGCGACGCAGCGTCGGACGCGCGCCCGGACGGCTCATCGTCCCCGCCGCAGCCGACCGGCACGAGCAGCGCCAGCAGCAGGAGCGCCGGCGTGACGGCTCTCCGT
>DASZDB010000335.1:0-2384 GCA_035942495.1 Solirubrobacteraceae bacterium | reverse complement strand
CTGCTGTACCTCGCGTCGCGCGAGCACCCGGAGGGGGATAGCTGACGATGGCCTCCGCTTCCAGCAGCCGCGCCAGGCGCGAGCCCGATCCCGTCTTCGAGTACGACGGCTCGACGTTCAACGAGGTCAAGGAGGTCGCGTGGAGCGGCCCGTACTCCGAGCCGCTGCCGGTGCTGACGGGCCTGCGGCCCGGCAAGTTCGTCGAGTTCTTCACCCACTCGACGCGCACCCTGATCGACCGCCGCGACATCCTGCCGTACTTCGAGAAGCTCATTCACACGAACGGGATCTGCTTCATCGGGACGTGGCGCATCGACGAGAAGACGCCGTACACCGGGTACTTCGCCGAGGGCTCGCAGGGGCTGCTGCTCGTACGAGGCTCGGTCGCCGGCCCGGCGATCATGGCCGGTGAACGCCGCGCCTTCGGCTGGGCCGGCAAGATCTGGCCGACGCTCGATCCGGACGCCAGGTTCAAGCCGGCGAACTGGGTGACGGTCAGCAAGCTCAGCGGCTCACGCCGGCAGCACATCCTCGACTACCTGCCGACGAACAAGCCTCAGGTCGGCCGCGACCCCGGCGCGAACCTCGTCAACCGCGGCATCTTCCGGCTGCTCGACACGCGGCCCGGCTGGCGCCAGGTGCATCCGATCTCGACGCTCGGGGTCACGCGCGACGAGCCGGTCGTCACCCCCGACCTGCTCATGCTGCGCGTCGCCCCCGGCACGCCACGGGCCGATTACGCCGATTTCCGCGACGAGCTTCGGCTCGAGAACTACCCCGGCGGCAAGCTCGTCTTCACGATCAACGTCAAGAACTTCGACGAGGCCGACTGGTCGAGGATCGGCGAGATGGAGCTCACGGACTACGCGATCTCCGAGGGCGGGGACCGGCGGCTGCACTTCTGGATCCCGCGCGACGTCCCGACGCCGAGGTAGGGCCCGGGGCCGGCATGTCCGAGCACTTCGATGTCGTCGTCGTCGGTAGCGGCTTCGGCGGCGCCGCGGTCGCCTGCCGCCTCGCGCAGCGCGGCGCGCGGGTGCTCGTGCTCGAACGCGGGCGGCGCTGGACTCCTGCGGAGTATCCGCGCCGGCCCGGCGACGCCTGGCTGTATCACCCGGCCAAGCCGGAGAAGCTCAACGGGTGGCTGGACCTGCGCTTCTTTCGCGGCATGATCGTCGCCCAGGGCGCCGGCGTCGGCGGCGGCTCGCAGTGCTACTCGAGCGTGCTCATGCCCGCCGACGACAACCTGTTCGACGACGGGTGGCCGCCGGAGATCAACGGCGCCGAGCTGGCCCCGCACTACGCCAACGTCCACAAGATGCTGAGCGTCGTGCAGATCCCCGAGACGCAGATGACGGGGCGCGCCAAGCTGCTGGCCCGGGCGGCGGAGCGGCTCGGCGAGCCCGACCGGTTCGGCCGGGTGCCGCTCGGCGTGGCGTTCGACCCGGAGTGGAACTACGAGCTGGAGAACCCGCTCGACGTCGGCCATTCGCGCTCGTTCGTCAACGACCACGGCCAGCAGCAGGGCACGTGCGTGCATCTGGGCAACTGCGACATCGGTTGCGACGTGCGCGCGAAGAACACGCTGGATCTCAACTACATCCCGGCCGCGGAACGCCACGGGGCCGAGGTGCGGCCGTTGCACGTCGTGCGCTGCGTCGAGCCGCAGGGCACCGGCTACAAGGTGCGCTTTGACCGGATCGCCGACGGCCGGCTCGTGCCCGGCGACGTGAGCGCCGCTCGCGTCGTCCTGGCCGCCGGCTCGCTCGGCTCGACCGAGCTGCTGCTGCGCTGTCGCGACCAGTACAAGACGCTGCCCGCCGTCAGCGCCGCCCTGGGCCGGCGCTGGAGCGCGAACGCCAACGTGTTCACGACCGCGGTCTACGGCGCCGAGGCCAACGTGCAGCAATCGATCGGTCCGACGATCACGACCGGGATGGACTTCATGGACGGCAGCGTCGGCGGCCAGCGCTTCTACATCGAGGACGACGGCTTTCCCAACATGCTGCTGGGCGCGCTCACGACTCGGCTGCGCTCCGGGCGCGTGGACCCGCTGGCATGGGCGCTGCAGACCCACCTGCGCCGCGGCGTGGACGAGAAGAACCCCGCGCGCAACATGATGGTCTGGCTCGGCGAGGGCGTCGATGCCGGCGACGGGCAGCTCAGGATCGGGCGCGCGCCGTTCGCGCCGTGGAGACGGGAGCTGCGGCTGACGTGGGACGTGAGCGGCTCGCGCCGCGTCATCGAGGAGATCATCGCGACGCAGAGGCGCCTGTCGGAGGCCGGCGGCGGCAAGTTCCGTGTGCCGCTGTCCTGGCGGCTGCTGCGTCAGCTCGCCACGGTCCATCCGCTCGGCGGCTGCACGACCGGCACGGGCGCCGCGG
>DASZDB010000334.1:0-10941 GCA_035942495.1 Solirubrobacteraceae bacterium | reverse complement strand
ATCGTCGAGATCCACGACCTGCACGTCTGGGAGGTCACGTCGGGCTTCGTCGCGGTTGCCGCGCACGTCGTCGTCGCGCCCGACGACGATTGTCACCTGCGCCGCCGCGAGTTGCAGTCGGTGCTGCACGAGCGCTTCGGGATCCGCCACACGACGCTGCAGGTCGACCACGAGTCCTGGCAGCCGCTCGTGCAGATCGAGCCGCGGGGGTAACCGCAGCGCGGCGGTCGGCCATCGGAGGGTGGCCCACGCCCGATCGCGCGACGGGTGAGTCGATCCACCCTCGCCCCACGAGGCCAATCCGACTCACCCCCCGCTCAATCCAGCCGAGGTCACGGCGCCGCCCACAGCCACGTCGAGTGGGAGGAGGGGGACCGAGCAAGGAAATCACCCGAAGGGCCGGCTCGGTCCCCCTCCTCCCACGGCACGACAGAACCTCACAAAGCCGACGCGCCGATGACCTCCTGCCACCACGCCCGTTCGGCGTCGGTCTGCGCCGAGCGCAGCCGCCGGCGCGCGTGCCACTGCACCTGCTCGCGCGAACCGACGAGTAGGTGCGGGCCGGTGACGGCGTAGCGGCCGTCGGCGAGCACGACGAGCGCGCCGGGCACGTCCCAGCGCGTGTTGAGCCGCTCGATGACGTCGAGCCCGAGGACGCTGGCGGGCGCGTCGGCGTCGCCGTCCTCCTCGGTCCACGGGCGCGTCGTGAAGATCGGTGCGCCGGTCGTCGGCTGGCGCGGCGGCCGCGGCGCCGGGCCGACCGGCCCCGTGCGCCAGCGCTGGCGGGCCTCCTCGATCGCCTCCATCGCGCCCTGGCGCGCGACGATGTACAGCCGGTCGCCGGCCTCCAGGCGCGTCGAGCCGCGCGGCGGCAGCGCCTCCTCCCCGCGCACGAGGACGTTGACGAGCGCCTCGCGCGGCAGCCCGAGGTCGCGCACGCGCACGCCGATCGCCGCGTCGCCCTCGCTGATCTCGACCTCGACGACGTCCGCACCGAGCTGGCGGATCGTCCCGACCTCGACGAGCCGCCGGGGCAGCGCAGGCTCCTCGGTCGTCGCGCCGAGCCGCTTGGCGAGCGGCTCGAACGTCGAGCCCTGCAGCAGCGTGGAGACGAGCACGGCGAAGAACGCGATGTTGAAGTACGTCTCGCTCCCGGGGACGTCGGCGATGATCGGGAACGTCGCGAGCACGACCGGCACCGCGCCGCGCAGCCCGGCCCAGCCGAGCACGAGCCGGTCCGTGAACCTCAGCGGCGCGAACGCGGTGGCAACGGTCACCGCCAGCGGCCGCGCGACGAAGACGAGGACGAGCGCGATGAGCGTGCCCTCCCAGGCGAAGTCGCCGAGTTCGTGCGGGAAGACCAGCAGGCCGAGCGCGAGGAACATCGTCAGCTGCGCCACCCAGGCCAAGCCGTCGTGGAAGGCGTGCACGGTCTGGCGCGCCGGCAGCGACGCCGACCCCATGGCCAGGCCCGCGAGGTAGACGGCGAGGAACCCGGAGCCGTGCAGGACGGCCGCACCGCCGAACGCGATCGCGACGACCGCCAACGAGGCGACCGGGTACAGGCCGCCCGTCGCGAGCTTCGCGCGGCGAAACGCCTGCACCGCGAGCCAGCCCACGGCCCCGCCGACGACAGCGCCGATCCCCAGCTCCTGGACGAACTGCAGCGCCATGTCCACGACGCCGTAGTCGGGGTGCAGGATCCACTCGATGAACCCGAGCACGAGCAGCACCGCGACCGGGTCGTTCATGCCGGCCTCGCCCTCCAGCGTGCGCGCGAGGCGGCGCTTGAGCGTCGATCCGCGCAGCAGAGCGAAGATCGCGGCGCCGTCCGTCGCGGATACGATCGCTCCGATGAGCATCCCCTGCAGGAGGGTCACGTCGAGCAGCCAGTGCGCCACGATGCCCGTGACCATCGCTGTGATGAGCGTGCCGAGGGTGGCCAGCCCGACCGCGGAGCCGAGCACGGGCCGGATCTCCGAGTAGCCGGCCGCGAGACCGCCCTCGAAGAGGATCAGCGCCAGCGCGATGATCCCGATCGTGCGGGCGAGCTCGTAGTCGGCGAACTCGATCAGCCCGAGGCCGTCTGAGCCGACGAGCATGCCGACGCCGAGGAACAGGACGAGGCCGGGGATGCGCAGCCGACCGGCCAGCAGCGAGGCCGCGAGGCCGAGCGCGAGCAGCAGGCCCGCGATCAGGATCAGGCTTCCCAGGTGTCCCATCGCGGGATCTTGCTACAGCCAGTCGGCTCGGCGCAGGAGGCGGTGCAGGATCAGTCCTGCCGCGACCATCATCGCCAGCGCCAGCGGGTAGCCGGCCTGCCAGTGCAGCTCCGGCATGTAGTCGAAGTTCATCCCGTAGATGCTCGCGATGAGCGTCGGCACGGTGATGATCGCCGCCCAGCCGGAGATCTTCTTGACGGCGTCGTTCTGCTGCATCGCGATCACGGCAAGGTTGGCCTGCAGCACGCTCGTCAGCAGCTCGCGCTGCGTGCCGATCGCGTCTTCGATGCGCCTGACATGGTCGCTGACGTCGCGCAGGTGCTCGCCCAGCGTCGACGCCGCCTTCGGATGCTCGGCGGAGACGAGGAGGTCCAGCGGCAGCAGGAGCGGATGGACCGCCCGGTAGAACTCGGCCAGCTCGCGGCGCAGGAAGTAGATGCGCTTCGTCTCGTCGCTGCGCTCGCCGAAGACGTCGACCTCGACCTCCTCCACATCGTTCTCGAGGCCCGCCATGACCGGCTCGTAGTCGTCGACGATCTTGTCCATGATCGCCCACACGGCCGCCGCCGGGCCCTCGCGCAGCAGCTCCGGCCGCGCCTCGAGCCGCTCGCGTGCGGACGCCAGCTCGCTGGCCGCACCGTGGCGCACGACGATCACGAACCCCGCCCCCGCGAACACGTGCACCTCGCCGAACTCGACCTCCTCGACGTCGTCGAGGTAGCGGGCGGTGTGCAGCACGAGGAAGTAGCCGTCCCCGTAGTTCTCGAGCTTCGGGCGCTGATGGGCCTTCAGCGCGTCCTCGACCGCGAGCGGCGGAAGGTCGAAGCCCGCGGCCACCTCGCTGAGCTCCCCGGGCTCGGGGTCGTGCAGCCCGAGCCAGATGAAGCCGTCGCCGCGGGCGCGCTCGGCCGCCTCGTCGATCGCCAGCGGATCCTCGTCCTGGCGGGCCCCGTCCTTGTAGTGCGCGCAGTCGAGGATCACGCGCGCAGCCTACCTCCGGCCGCGGCCGCCGGTCAGGGCGCGGTCGGCGCCGCGGGGGCGCTCGCGCAGACGCGGCGATCGTCCTGCACGGCGCGGCGGAAGCGGTCGAGGTTCTCGGCATTGTGGATCATGAACTGATCGGGCTGGCCGCCGGCGATGGCGCGGCCGGCGACGAACGCGAGATAGGGCGGCCCGCCGTACGTCGACCCCGTCGGGCAGCGGCGGATGGCCGCGGCGGCCCGGGCGACCTCCGCGTCGGACAGCACCCGGGCGGGCCCCGCCGCGGCCAGCGGGCGGGTGAACAAGACGGGGTCGTCGGGCGCGGCCAGCAGCGACGCGGCCTGGGCGAAGAGCAGCGCGCCCGCCGCCGCGCCGGCCAGCGCCGACGCGCGCCACGCGCGGGTGCCACGGAGCGTGCGGCGCGTGCGCAGGATCGTCGCCACGCCGCACGCGGCGAGGCACAGCAGCGGCGGCTCGGCCACGACCAGGACGGTGAGGTAGCTGCCGTGCTTGAGCAGCGTGGCGAGCAGCAGCAGCGATCCGACCGCCGCGGCGAGCAGGCTGCGGGCGAGGTCGGCGTCGGCGAGCGCCGCGCGCCCCGGCCACGCGAGCGCGGCCAGGACGAGCAGCCCCGCGAGGTTCCAGCCGGCCTGCGCCCACAGGGCGCCGACGTAGCTCAGCGCCGCGCGCCCGGTCTGCGCCTGGCCGGCCACCACGTTCGACCACAACGGCTCGCCGAACACGACCAGGAACGTCAGCGCGAGCACCGCGGCGGCCGCGGCGAAGCCCGCCAGCCCCCGGCGCCACTCGCGCGCCGCGACGACGATCGCCAGCGCCGGCAGCCCGAACGCGACCTTCAGCGACACCGCGACCGCAGCGATGACGCCCGCCGCGATCGCTCCGCCGCGCCGCGCGGCCAGCAGAGCGGCACCCATCAGCAGGGGCGCCGCGACCGTCTCGGGCAGCAGCTGGGCGTGCTCGCGCAGCGCCCACGGCGTCACGAAGCACGCGACCGCCGCGCCGAGCGCCACACCCGGCCGGCGCGTCAGCCGCCAGACGGCGACGAGCACGAGCAGCGACGTCGCCGCCTCGCAGAGCGCCATGAGCGCGCGGATCGCGGCGGGCGAGTCGCTCAGCGCGAGCGCGGCGGCGCCGAGCAGGTACAGCGGCGGCGGCTGCGCGCCCGCGAAGTCGCGATACAGCGCCTGGCCGTCGAGCAGCTGGCGCGCGCTCAGCGCGTAGACGCCGTCGGAGTACTCCCAGTAGGCCGAGCCCTGCCACGCGGCGAGCGCGCCTAGCGCCGCGGCGGCGAGGACGAGCCACGCGACGAGCAGCCGGGCGGTCATCACGCGTGCTCGTGGCCCGCGGCCGTCGACCGCGCTACCGCGCGCGCGTGCTGCGGAAGCTGCCCAGCGGCCGCGGCCCGAAGCGCAGCACCCGCGACAGCACGTGCAGGGCGCTGCGCTCGCGCCCGCCCGGCGCGATGAGCGCCGAGTCCCAACTGTCTCGCCGCGACGAGGAGTTCCAGTGGTAGATGTAGACGCGCGCGATCTCCGGATTGCGCTGGACGACGTCGTCGAAGATGAAGCGCGTCACCCGGCCGGCGTGGCTGGCTCCCTCGGGGATCTCGGTGCGGCTGTTGTTGTCGCGGCGCACGAGGCCGCCGACCTCCGTCAGCCAGATCTCGGCGCCGCGCGTCGCGCGCACGAGCTGGCGCAGGCGCGAGGTCTTGAAGCGGTTGGCCTCGACGTAGTTGTGCAGCCCCCACAGCCGCGGCGTGAAACCCAGCCAGCGCGAGAACTGGCGCACCCACTTGGCCATGTTCGGCATGTCGAGCACCTCGGGGGCGAGGATCGTGCAGGTCGGGCATTCGCGGCGCAGCGCGCGGTAGTAGGCGGCGGCGGTCTTCGGCCGGTGGCAGAGCGGCTCGCCGCAGTGGTTGGCCTCGTTCCACGTCGCGTACGTCGTGACCCACGGATAGAGCTCGCGCAGGCGGCGAAACTCGCGCCGCATGCGCAGCGGCGACGGCAGCGCGCGGCGGTTGGCGCCGCGCGAGTGCATGAACGAGATGAGCGGTTCGACCCCGAGTTGCTGCGCGTGGGCCAGCCACGTGTCGAGCTCCTCGGCGGAGCGGCGGTCGGTCAGGACGTCCCAGCCGACCGCCAGGCGCGCGTGCCGGATCCCGAGGGCGACGAAGCGCGGGTCGACGAACATGTTCGGCTTCTGGTCGGCGATGCCGATCTCGACCACGGCCTGCGGCGTGAGCGGTACGTCCATCATCGCGTCGGCCGAGGCCGGCGACAGCGCCCCCGCGAGCAGCGCCGCGACGAGGAACACGGCCGCGAGCGCGCCGAGACAGGCGGGCCGCACGCGGTCAGCCGCCCGTCAGGACGGTGTCGTCGTCGCTGTAGGCCGGGGCGCAGCAGCACAGCAGCGTCAGCGGCTGCTCTCCGGTGTTCGTCAGCTTGTGGATCGCGCCCGGCGCGATCACGACGCACTCGCCCGCGCGCACCTGGCGCGTCTCGTCGCCGACGCGCAGGCGCCCGGTTCCCGCGGTGAAGAAGTACAGCTCCTCGCTGACCACGTGGTAGTGCTCGCTCGTCGCCCCACCGACGGGAACCGTCGCCTCGGCGAGCGCCTGGTGCTCGGCCGGCAGCGACACGCGGCCGGCGAGCTCGCGGATCGTCGAGCCGTCGAGCGTCACGAACGCTGCGGCGTCGTCGAGATGGCAGACGTGCATCGCGCAGAACGGTAGTAGGCGGTGGACGCCCCTGACGCCGTCGAGGACTACGCTGCGCACTGTGACCGACGTGCAGACGCTGTCGCGCCGTCCCGAGGTGCCGACCGAGAAGCGCCAGGCGACCGAGGCGGCGGTCCTGAGCGCGATGGAGGCGCTGCTGGCCGAGGGCATGCCATACGCGGCGCTCAGCGTCGAGCGGATCGCGACCCGCGCCGGGATCTCGCGCACCGCGTTCTACTTCTACTTCGCCGACAAGCGCGAGCTGCTCATGCGGCTGGCCTCCGAGCTCTCCGACGAGTTCTACCGCGAGGCCGACGCCTGGTGGTCGGGGGCGGGCGACGGGTCCGCGCAGCTCACGGCGGCCGTCGGAAAGATCGCGGCGCTGTACCGCGGCCACAGCCCGCTCGTCTGCGCGATCGTCGAGGTCTCCGCCTACGACGAGGTCGTCGGGCCGTTCTGGCGCGCGCTCGTCGAGCGCTTCGTGGACGCCAGCGCGCGGCGGATCGCCGCCGAGATCGAGGCGGGTCACGCGGACGCCGTCCTCGCGCCGCACGCGATCGCCTTCTCGCTGGTCTGGATGACCGAGCGCGCGCTGTACCAGATGCTCACGCAGGACGACCCGGCCTGCGGCGACGATCTCGTCCGCGCGCTCGCGCGGATCTGGACATCGACGGTCTACGGCGCCTCCGGCTGAGCGCGCCGGGCCGGGCGCTACGAGCCCAGCCGCTCGAACTCCTCGGTCTCGCGGCGCACCGCGTCGAATTCGCCGGTCTCCATGCGCTGGACGACGTCGGCGTCGATCTCGTCCTCGCTGGCGTCGGGCTTGACGCGCCGCAGGCGAGCCGTGTCCAGGCGCTTGAACTTCAAGATCTCGAGCACGTAGATGAGGTAGACCGACGCGATGAGCGCGATCACGCCCAACGCCGCCATGACGCTGGCCCCGGCGAGCCGCAGCTGACCGTCGTTGTCGGAATAGGGCACGAAGCGCAACGCGAGCGCGAGGCCCGCCAGCATCAGGGTCCAGGCGTACAGGTAGAGGACCGTGCGCCGCGTCGAGAAGCCGATGCGGTCCATGCGGTGATGGAAGTGCTCACGGTCGGCCTGGTAGACGGGCCGGCGGTACTTCAGCCGCTTGAGCACGACGAACGTCGTGTCGAGAAACGGGACGGCGAGCACGACGAGCGGCAGCACGAGCGCGATCAACGACTGCGTCTTGAGCGTCCCCTCGACCGCGACGCAGGCGAGCAGCAGGCCGAGCAGGTTCGAGCCGCAGTCGCCCATGAAGACGGTGGCGGGGTGGAAGTTGTAGACGAGAAAGCCGAGCGCGGCGCCGGCGATGATCGCGGAGAGGACGGCCGCGTTCGCACGCTCGAGGTCGAACGCGATGACGACGAACGCCGCGGCGGCGATGGCGCAGACGCCGGCCGCCAGACCGTCGATGCCGTCGGAGAAGTTGACGACGTTCATGATCAGCACGATCCCCATCACCGTCAGCGGAGCGCCGAGGTCGCCGAGCTCGACGCGCCCCATCAGCGGCAGCGTGAAGCTCTCGACCTGCACGCCGTCGAGCACCGGGAGGAGCGCGGCGACGACCTGCCCCGCGAGCTTGACGACGGCGCTCAGCTCGAAGATGTCATCGATGGCGCCGATGACCGTGATGACCACGGCGCCCATCACGATCGCGCCGAAGCGGCCGTCGAGCGGCAGGAAGAGCACCGCGCCCGCGAGCACGCCGGTGAAGATCGCGACGCCGCCCAGGCGCGGCATCGGGCGGTCGGAGAGCCCGCGCGCGCGAGGCTCGTCGACCGCGCCGATTCTGCGCGCGAGGCGATTGGAGAGCGGCGTCACGCAGACGACCACGAGGGCCGCGACCACCGCGGCCGCGACTGCGTCCCACGTCGTAGGCGGCATCGCCCACAGCATCCCATCCTGGGCGGCGGGCAGCCGCCGCGCCTGCGAGACTGTCGCACCCGGTGGGAGCCGGGACGATGCCGGTCGCGCCAGGATGGGCAAACACGTCATGCGGATCTGGATCGACCTCACAGCCCCAGCCCATCCGGTCGTCTTCCGGCCGCTCCTCGCGCGGCTGCGCGGCCGTGGCCACGAGGTGCTCGTCACCGCGCGCGACTACGCGCAGACGATCGACCTCTGCCGGCTGCACGGCATCGAGCCGACGGTCATCGGCGCGCACGGCGGCGCCGGGATGGTCCGCAAGGCCGGCAGCCTGGTCTCGCGGACGGCGAAGCTGCTGCGCAGCGTGCGCCGCTTCGGGCCGTCGCTCGCCGTCGCGCACGGCTCCAACGACCTCGCGCTCGTCGCGCGGATGCTCAGCGTGCCGGCATGCAACACGTTCGACTACGAGTGGGCGACGCTGCAGCACAACGTGGGCTGCCGGCTGGCGCGGCGCGTGCTCGTCCCGGAGGCGATCCCGCTGGAGCGCCTGAGCCGCTACGGCGTCACCGAGGAGACGCTGCGCCAGTACCCGGGGATCAAGGAGGAGTACTACCTCGCCGACTTCGAGCCCGACCGCGGGCTGCTCGGCCGGCTCGGCGTGGATGCGCAGCGCACGGTCGTCGTGGTGCGGCCGCCGCCGGACGTCTCGCTGTACCACCGTCGCTCCAACCCGCTGTACATGCAGGTTCTCGAGCACATCGGGCATGACGAGGGCGTGCACGGCGTCGTGATCCCGCGGACCCAGGCGCAGCGCGACGCGCTGCGCACGATGGCCCTGCCGAGCGTGATCGTGCCCGAGGGCGCGATCGACGGGCAGAGCCTCATCGCGCTCGCCGACCTCGTGATCTCTGCCGGCGGCACGATGAACCGCGAGGCCGTCGCGCTCGGCACACCGGTCTACACGACGTACGGCGGCCGGCTCGGAGCCGTCGACGAAGCGCTCATCCGCGACGGCTCGCTGCGTCCCGCGACCGATGTCCGGGCGATCGAGATCGTCAAGCACGAGCGCCGCAAGCCGACGGTCCGGCGCGATCCCGACACGCTCGTCGACCTGATGCTCGAGGCCGCGTGAGCGCACGGCTGCTGCGAGCGCTACCCGAGCCGCAGGGCCGCACGGAGCGGCGCCGCGCGGCGGAGCTCGAGTTCAGCCAGGACCTGGCTGCGCGGTACGCGGCGCTCGGCGATCGGGCGCTGCGCCCGCGCCCGGTGGACCGGCTGCTGCGCGGACTGGACGTCGTGCTGGCGCTCGCGCTGCTGGCGCCCGCCGCCCCGGTCCTGGCGATCGCGGCCCTGGCGATCAAGCTCACGAGCGGCTCGCCGGTGCTGTACCGCGGTCCGCGGGTCGGCCGCGCGGGGCACACGTTCACGATGTACAAGCTGCGCACGCTGCGGCCCGACGCCGAGCAGCGCCTGCTGGGACTGCAGGACGTCGAGCTCGACCGGCTGACCGAGAGCGAGCACACGCGCGTCGGACGCGTGCTGCGCGCGACCCAGCTCGACGAGCTGCCGCAGCTCGTCAACGTGCTGCGCGGCGACATGTCGATCGTCGGGCCGCGGCCGATCCGGCCGGTGTTCTTCGAAGAGCTCGTCGTCGACATCCCGCAGTACTGGCAGCGCCTCGTCGTGCGGCCCGGGCTGACCGGCTTCGCCCAGCTGCGGATGCGGCGCGATACGACATGGGCGGAGAAGCTCGCACACGACCTCGAGTACCTCGCCGACCGCTCCGTGCGCCTGTACCTGCGGATCGTGCTCTCCACCGTCGCGCGGCTGCTGGCACGGATGCGGGCGGAGGTCACGCACACCCCGCTGCCGGAGGGCTGAGCGATCTGCGGCATCTGCGGGCTCGCCGCCTTGGACGGCGGCGCGGTCGACGCGGCGCCGCTGGAGGCGATGAGCGCGGCGCTGGTGCACCGCGGCCCCGACGACGCGGGCGCGGTCGTCGACGGGCCCGTCGCGCTCGCGGCGCGGCGCCTGGCGATCATCGACCTCGCCGGCGGCCGTCAGCCGATCGCCTCCGAGGACGGGCGCGTGATCGCCGTGCAGAACGGCGAGATCCTCAACCACGCGGCGCTGCGCCACGACCTGCAGCGTGCCGGCCATCGCTTCAGCACGCGCTGCGACACCGAGGTGCTCGTACACCTCTACGAGGAGCATGGCGAGGACATGCTCGAGCTGCTGCGCGGGATGTTCGCGATCGCGATCTGGGACGTGCGCTCACGGCGGCTGCTGCTCGCGCGCGATCGCTTCGGCATCAAGCCCCTCTACTGGCGCGAAGCCGGCGGCGTCCTGTCGTTTGCCTCGGAGCTGAAGTCCTTGCGCGGCATGCCCGGCTTTCGGGCCGAGCTCGATACCGACGCCGTCGAGGCGTACTTCGCGTTCAACAGCATCCCCTCGCCGATGACGATCTACCGCGGCGTGCGCAAGCTCGAGCCGGGGACGCTGCTGTCGTGGCGGCCGGGCGAGGCGGTGGCGCTGCGGCGCTGGTGTCGCCCCTCTCCCGTGGCGGCGGGCGAGGTGCGGACGGAGGACGAGCGCGAGCTGGCGGCCGAGCTGGCCGGCCGCCTGCGCGACAGCGTCCGCGCGCACCTCGTCAGCGACGTGCCGGTCGGCGTCTGGCTGAGCGGCGGCGTGGACTCGGGGCTGCTCGCCGCGCTGGCGGCGCAGGAGTCCGGCGAGCGCCTGCGCACGTTCTCGATCGGCTTCGAGGAGAAGTCGTTCGACGAGCTCGACCGCGCGCGGCTCGTGGCGTCGCGGTTTGGGTCGGACCACCACGAGGCGATCCTCGGGCCCGACTCGGCGCAGCTGCTGCCGCAGATCGCGGCGGCCTTCGACGAGCCCTACGCCGACAGCTCGGCGTTGCCGTCCGATGCGGTCTCCCGACTGACCGCGCAGCCCGTCAAGGTGGCGCTGAGCGGCGAGGGCGGCGACGAGCTGTTCGGCGGCTACGAGGCCTACGTCGCGGACCTGCTCGCCGCGCGCGCCGGCCGCCCGCTCGCCGCCCTCAACCCGCTCGTGGAGCGGCTGCCCTCGTCCTCGCGGCGCGTG
>DASZDB010000333.1:0-12226 GCA_035942495.1 Solirubrobacteraceae bacterium | reverse complement strand
GGTGCTGGACCGCATCGACGAGATCGTCGCCCCCGGGACGAACCTCAACCCGGCCGACGCGGGCTGGACGAACCCGGCGCTCGCGCCCGCGGCGCGGCGCCGGTAGTCCTGCGTTCGGTCAGCGCACCGCCATGTCGTCGGCCACGGCCACGCGCTCGTTGGGCACGCAGTGCGTCATCTCGTGGCCGCTCACGTCGCGCGCGCCGTTGTTGCCGAGGTTGCGGCGGCGCTGCTCCTCCTCGTCGGAGAACGCCTGCGTCGCCAGCGGGGGCATGTCCTTGACCTCGTCGAGGCCGATCCCGATGCCCTCGCCGACGCGTGCGCCGAGCTCGTCCTCGCACATGTACAGATGCCAGAGCATCCGCTCCTGGATGTTGCGGTCGCACTGGTTGAGCGCGTCGACGAGGTTGGCGACGAGGTCGTCCTTCTCCCACTGCTCGGACAGCTGGTAGCGCTCGCCGGCCTGCATGTAGTCGTTCGTGCGCGGGATCCGCTCGCGCGTCAGACGGCCGTGCAGCTCCGGACCCACCTGGGGCGGACCCGGCGCGTCGGCCTCACGCAGGCCGCCGAGGATCGACGGCTCGTAGTTGACGTGCTTGTTCTCGCCCGACTGGTCCTGGTAATAGGCCATGGCGCCGTCGCGCTGGTTGGTGTGCACCCTCGCGTTCTTGGCCTGGTTGACCGGCAGCTGCAGGTAGTTCGGGCCGACCCGGTAGCGCTGGGTGTCCGAGTAGGAGAACGTCCGGCCGACGAGCATCTTGTCGTCGGAGAACTCGAGGCCGTCGACGAGGACCCCGGTGCCGAACGCGATCTGCTCGTTCTCGGCGAAGAAGTTCTCGGCGTTGCGGTTGAGCACCATGCGCCCGACGGGCCGCAGGGGGAAGATCTCCTCGGGCCACACCTTCGTGTCGTCGAGCGGGTCGAAGTTCAGCTCGGGGTGGTCCTCGTCGCTCATGATCTGGACGCTGAGCTCCCACTCGGGGAAGTCGCCCGCGGCGATCGCGTCGTGGAGGTCCTTCGTGTGCGAGCCGTAGATCTCGGACTGCACCTTCGCCGCATCGGCCGCCGTGTAGGACTTCACGCCCTGCTTGGGCATCCAGTGGTACTTGACGAGCACGCTCTCGCCCTGCGCGTTGACCCAGCGATACGTGTTGACGCCGAAGCCCTGCATGTGGCGGTAGCTGGCGGGGATGCCACGCGGGCTGAAGACGAGCATGACCATGTGCATCGACTCGGGCGTCTGGCTGAAGAAGTCGAAGGCGCGGTTGGCGACGCCCTGCTCAAACGTGACCGGGTCCGGCTTCTGTGAGTGGATGAAGTCCGGGAACTTGATCGCGTCGCGGATGAAGAACACGCCGAGGTTGTTGCCGACGAGGTCCCAGTTGCCGTCCTCGGTGTAGAGCTTCACCGCGAAGCCGCGCGGATCGCGGACGACCTCGGAGGAGTCGCGACCGCCGGCGACGGTCGAGAAGCGCAGCGCGACGTCGCAGCGCTTGCCCTTCTCCTGAAAGAGCTTGGCGCGGGTGTACTTCGAGATCGGCTCGTCGCCGCAGGTCCCGTAGGCCTCGAAATAGCCGAACGCCGTGGTGCCGCGGGCGTGGACGACGCGCTCGGGGATGCGCTCGCGGTCGAAGTGGCTGATCTTCTCGAGGAACTGGTAGTTCTCGAGCGTGGCGGGGCCGCGCGGACCGACGGTGCGCTGGTTCTGGTTGTCGGTGACCGGATGGCCCTGGCGGTTGGTCAGGGTGGGGCGGTCGTCGCCCTCGGCGGGGGGCCGGTTTGCGGGGTCGCTCATGCGCGTCCTTTCCTCGTCTGCAGACCCCGGTGCAGTACCCCTGTCGGCAGGCGGCGAATCGGCTGCCGAGCTCAGGTGGCGAGGTCGACGTGGACCTCCCGCAGCACATGCGTGTCGACGTCGTAGACGAACCCGCGCACGCGATCGCGGTGCAGCAGAAACGGCGAGCGGCGGACGCGCAGGATCGACTGGCGCACGTCGCCGTCGAGGTCGCTGAAGCCCTCGATCGCGAACGCCGGCGCGACGCCGGTCGCCTCCTGCAGCTCGCGGCGGAAGCCGTCGTCGGTGAGCGCCTGCATCCCGCAGTCGGTGTGGTGGATGAGCATCACCTCGCGGGTGCGCAGCCGCCGCTGGGACACCGCCAGCGAACGGATCACGTCGTCGGTGACGACACCGCCCGCGTTGCGCAGGATGTGCGCCTCGCCGTGGTGCAGGCCCAGCGCGGCGCGGAGGTCCAGCCGCGAGTCCATGCACGTCACGATCGCCAGTCGCCGCCGCGGGTGGGCGTCGAGATGCTGCACCGCCAGGGAGGCGGCGAACGCCGTGTTGTTGGCGAGCAGCTCGTCGATGACGTCCACGGGGGGGCAGGTTACGGATCACGGTGGCGCTCGCGCCGGACCCGGACGAACCTTCGGCGCTGCGGGTAGGACGAACGCGGTGGCGCCGCCCGACGGAGATCTCGACCTCGACGCGATCCGCCTCGCGCTCGAGGACCACCGCCGGCTCACGCGCGACCGTGTCGCCCGGCTGGCCACGCGCCCCGAGCGCGGCGCGGCGCAGGGCTTCGGCAAGCGGATCGGCGACGGGACGACGGAGGCGGTGGGGCGGCTGACGGAGATCGGCGTGGGCCGCTCGCTGGAGAGCACGCTCGCGCGCACCGAGCGCGCGCTCGCGAAGCTCGACGACGGGACCTACGGCACCTGCGACGCCTGCGGGCGCCAGATCGAGCGCCCCCGGCTGGATGCCCGCCCGGACAGCGTGCTGTGCGTGCGGTGCGCCGCCCTGGAGCGGCGGCCGGCGCCGCCGCGCCGCTGAGTCCTGCCGGGCCGCCCCCGCGACCGATCGTGGCGCGCCGAGTGCGGATATCGCACCTGGCGCGTCACGACGACCGCCGCCACCATCACCCGCCAACCCGACCGCGGGCCGCCGAGCCGCTGCCGACCAGCCCCGACTCGTACGCCAGCACCACCGCCTGCACCCGATCGCGCAGGCCGAGCTTCGCCAGTAGTCGCGAGACGTGCGTCTTGACCGTCGTCTCCTCGACGACGAGCGCCGCCGCGATCTCGGCGTTCGACAGCCCCTGAGCGACGAGCTGCAGGACCTGAAGCTCGCGCGGCGTCAGCTCGTCGAGCTCGCGCGGCGGCGTCGCACGGCGCGGGCCCGCCTGCACGAACTCGTCGATCAGCCGGCGCGTGACCGCCGGGGCGAGCAGCGCGTCGCCGCCCGCCACGGCCCGGATGCCGGCGGTGAGCTGCTCGGGTGGGACGTCCTTGAGCAGAAAGCCGCTGGCGCCGGCCGTCAGCGCGTCGAAGACGTACTCGTCGAGGTCGAACGTCGTGAGGATGAGCACTTTCGGGGCGGGCGTGTCGCCGACGCCGCCGGCCGCGACGATCGCCCGCGTGGCGGCGATGCCGTCCATCCCCGGCATCCGCACGTCCATGAGCACGACGTCGGGCGCCAGCCGAGCCGCGCGGTGGATCGCCTGATGCCCGTCGCCCGCCTCGCCGACGACCTCGATGTCGGGCTCGCTGTCGAGCACCATGCGAAACCCGGTCCGCACGAGCGCGTGGTCGTCGACGAGCAGGACGCGGATCCTCATGGCGTAAACGGGATCCGCGCCCGCACGACGAACCCGTGGCCGTTCTCGGCGCCCGCTTCGAGCTCGCCGCCGTAGAGGCGAACGCGCTCGCGCATGCCGACGAGGCCATGGCCGCCGTCGTCGTCGGAGCCGGTGCCGGCGCCGGCGTCCGCGTCCGTGCGAGCGGGGGTGGGCGGGGCGGTATTCGCGATCTCCAGGCGCAGCTCGTCGGCGCCGTAGTCGACGGTCACCCGCGTCGGCACGAAGCCAGCGTGCTTGATCGTGTTCGTCAGCGCCTCCTGCACGATCCGGTAGGCGGAGCGGTCGACGCCCTCGGCCAGGTCACGCCGCTCGCCCTCGATCCGCAGGTCGACGTCGAGCCCCGCGCGGCGCATCTCCTCGAGCAGCCCGTCGAGGTCGTGCAGCGTCGGCTGTGGCGCCAGGTCGGCGCGCGCGGCGTCCGCGCGCAGGACACCGAGCGAGCGGCGCATCTCCGACAGCGCGGTCTGGCCGGTCTGCTCGATCGCGCGCAGCGCCTCGCGGGCGCGCTCGGGATCCTGGTCGAGGATCCGGCGCGCGCCCTGCGCCTGGACGACCATCACGACGAGCCCGTGGGCGACGACGTCGTGCAACTCGCGCGCGATCCGCTGGCGCTCCTCGGAGACGGCGTTGCGACTACGCCCCTCCCGCTCACGCTCCAGCGCCTCGGCGCGCAGGGTGCGCGCGCGGCTCGTGCGGCCGGCGAGCCACGGCGAGAGCGCGACGAGGCCCGCGGAGAAGAGGTAGCTCGCCAGATCGGTGTGGTCGGACACGACCACCGTCGTCCACAGGCCGAGCACGCCGAGCGCGAGCCCGGCGAGCGCCGACCGCTCGTCGGCATGGGCGCCGAGCGAGTAGAAGGCCAGGCCGCCGGTGACGAGCGCCGCCACGAGCGGCGGCTCACCCTCGAAGATGTCGGCGCCGAGCGCGGACCCGAGGGCCGCGGCGGCGCCATACGCGACGGCGACCGCGAGCGGCGCCCGGCGCCGCCACGCGAGCGGCAGGGTGAGCGCGAGGCCGCCGAACACGGCGAGCGGCGTAGCGTCCGGTCCGTCGCCGAGGGCAAGCTGCAGCTGCAGCACCACCGTGAGGACCAGGGCGAGCAGCCCGTCGACGAGGCGCGCGTCGCGCGTACGCCACCGCTCCATCAGGCCCACCCCGGTCATGGGGGCACCGTATCGCCGCCCGCCGCCGCGGCCGTCCTCCTCGCGGATGATCCGCCGTCCGGCGCAGGGGCGATACGCAGATCACCACCAAGGCCACGGCAGACGGCTCGCGGGACCGACGACAGGCGACCCCGAGCCCGCAATCCTGCGTCGAGTACGCCGGACCGCCCGCCGAACCCCGCTCCCGAGGAGACGCCATGATCGCCCAGACCGCCGCCCCCGCCGACGACCACGTCATCAGCACGCAGGCGCTCACGAAGCGCTACGGCGACGCGATCGTCGCCGTCGACGCGCTCGCGCTGCGCGTGCGGCGCGGGGAGGTCTACGGGTTTCTGGGTCCAAACGGCGCAGGCAAGACGACGACGCTGCGGATGCTCGTCGGCCTCGTGCGGCCGACGTCCGGGCAGGCGACCGTGCTCGGCGCGCCGCCGGGCGCGCGCGCAGGCCTGCGGCGGATCGGCGCGATGATCGAGCAGCCTGCGTTCTATCCCTACCTCTCCGGGCGCGACAACCTGCGCGTGCTCGCGCGCCACGCGGGCGTCGACGAAACGCGTGTGCCGGCCGTGCTCGACCAGGTCGGTCTGAGCACCCGGTCGACCGATCGCAGCGCGACGTACTCGATGGGCATGAAGCAGCGCCTCGGGGTCGCCGCGGCGCTGCTGAAGGACCCCGAGCTGCTCATCCTCGACGAGCCGACGAACGGCCTCGACCCGGGCGGCATGGCCGAGATGCGCGACTTCATCCGCTCACTTGCCGACGGCGGGCGCACGGTCCTGCTGTCGAGCCATCTCATGGGCGAGATCGAGCAGGTCAGCGATCGCGTCGGCGTCATCCGCGACGGCGCGATCGTCGCCGAAGGGACGGTCGCGGAGCTGCGCGGCCGCGCCGGGCTGCGGGTGCGCGCCGAGCCGCAGGCCGAGGCGGCGCGCCTCATCGGCGCGCTGCCGGACGTCGAGGCCGTGACGTCGCGCGACGGGCTGCTCGAGATCGCCGTCGACACGGCGCAGGCCGCCGCCATCAACCGCACGCTCGTGCACGCCGGCGTCGCGGTGTCGGAGATCTACGCCCAGACGGCCTCGCTGGAGGATGTCTTCCTCGAGCTGACGACGAAGGACGGAGGCGGTGGGTCATGAGGAGCAACGTGAGCGCCGAGCTGCTGATCCTGCGCAAGCGCGCCGCGACGTGGATCCTGCTGGGGATCTGGACGTTCCTGGGCGTCTTCGCCGCGTACGTCATCCCGTACGCGCTCGATCCGCAGGACGCGCCGCTGGGGCTCGTCGAGCTCCTGCCCGAGTCGGTGGCCGGGAACCTCGTCTCCGGCTTTCCGTTCTTCGGAGGCGTCTTCGCGCTGATCCTCGGCGTCTTCGCGCTGGGTAGCGAGTACGGCTGGGACACGCTGAAGACGCTGTTCGTGCAGGGCCCGAGCCGCGGGTCGGTATTCGCGGCCAAGCTCGTGGCGTTGGGTCTCGTGCTCGTCGCGTTCGTGCTCTTGCCCTTCGCCGGCGGCGCGGCCGCGAGCGTCGTGATCGCCCAGATCGAGGACGCTGCGATCGACTGGCCGTCCGCGTGGCTGCTCGCGCGGGCGATGGGCGCCGGCTGGCTGATCCTGGCGGCGTGGGCCGCGCTGGGCGTGCTGCTCGGCGTCATGACGCGCGGCACGTCGCTGGCGATCGGCCTGGGCATCCTGTACGCGCTCGTCGTGGAGGGCCTGCTGAGCGCGTTCGCGGAGAGCGTGAGCTTCCTCGAGCCGCTGACCCAGGTCTTCCTGCGCGCGAACGGCTACTCGATCGCGACCGCGCTCGGCGCGCCCGCCGCGGGGATCGAGTCCAACGGGCCCGGCTCGTTCGGCGGACCGTTCGTCGACAGCGTGCAGGCGCTCGTCGTGCTCGTCGCGTTCGTGCTGGCCTTCGCGGCGCTGGCCGCATTCCTGCTGCGGCGTCGTGACGTGGCCTGACCCGACGCACGTCGCTGCCTCCGTGCCGGCGGCGCGTCGGGCGCTATGGTCCGCCCGGCCCTGTGACGATGCACGACGGCGAAAGCGACGAACCTGGCGGCGGACCGCCGACCGTGCTGGTGGCTGCGCTCGGCGCAGCCCTGCTCATCGCGGTCGGCGTGATCGCCGCGTTTGCGAGCCTCGGCGGGGGAGACAGCAGCGACGCGACGTCCGGCCGCACGACGGGCTCCGCGACCACGGCGACCGGCGATGACCGCGTCCTGCTGATGGTCTCCGTCGGCGGCACGGGAATCGGCCGCGTGCAGATCGAGCCCAGCGACGTGTCCTGCAGCGCGTCGTGTGAGTACAGGATCCGGTCGGACACGCGGGTCACGGCAACCGTGCGCCCGTCGCCCGGATCGACGTTCGAGGGATGGGGCGACGCCTGCTCCGGGCGCGACCGGTGCTCGTTTGTCATGGACCGCGCGCGCACCCTCAGCGCGACGTTCGTAGAGAAGCCGGTCGCCGACCCGCTCTGCGACGAGGGGTTGCCCCCGGAGGAGCGGGACCCCACCTGTCCGTCCGACGATCTCGCCGATCCCGAGGCTCCGGCGCCGCCGCCGGAGCCCGGTCCGGACTGCGCGGACAACCGCGACAACGACGACGACGGCCTCACCGACACGGCGCAGGATCCCGACTGCGAGACGAGCGGCAGCGAGTTCGGGACCGCGTTGGCGCCGGACGACGCCGCGAGCCCGCCCCCGCCGGCCGCGATCCCGAACGAATGCACGGACGGCGAGGACAACGACAACGACGGCCTGACCGATCGCGAGCAGGACCCCGACTGCGAGAAGGGCCGCTTCGAGAGCGGGTGACCGCCTGCGGGTTCGCCGCAGCGAGTGGCGGGGAACCTCTGTCAGACAAGCAACCGGGAGGTACGCCATGCAATCGCCGACGCAGATCGGCACCGCGGGCCTGCAGGGCTGGCGTGTCAAAGCCGCGGACGCCGTCGCCGAGCCCCTGGCGCGGCGCACCCCGCTCGAGACCGACCAGGTCCGCGCGGCGATGGGCGCGCTGTTCTTCGTGCTGGCGGTGAGCTATGTCGTCAAGACGCTCCTCGCCGTGACGCACGAGTTGCGCGGAAGCTGAGCACCGCCTGTCGATCGCGCCGCGTCCCGTTCGTCTCATAGGCGAACATCCACGAAGGAGGACGCGATGAAGTACATCCTGCTCATCCATCAGGGCTCCACGCCCGTCCCGGGGACCGCTGCCTGGGACGCGCTCCCCGACGAGGAGAAGGGCGCGGTCTACGCCGCGTATCAGGCTCTCAACCAGACACCGGGCATCACCCCCGGCGCCGGACAGATGCAGCCACCGGAGACAGCGACGACCGTGCGTGTGCAAGACGGCAAGACGCTCGTGACCGACGGCCCGTTCGCGGAGATCAAGGAGGCGATCGGCGGCTACTGCATCTACGAAGCCGACGATCTCGATGCGGCGATCGAGGTCGCGGCGAAGATCCCGGCGGCGAGCATGGGCGGCGCGATCGAGGTGCGGCCCCTCGTGGAGCGCTAGCCATCGTCGTCGAGCAGGCGTTTCGCGACGAGTGGGGCCGCGTCCTGGCCACCATGATCGGCTTCCTCGGCGACTTCGACCTCGCCGAGGAGGCCGCGCAGGAGGCGTTCGCGATCGCGGCCGAGCGCTGGCCGCGGGACGGCGTTCCGGCCAATCCCGCCGGCTGGCTGATCGCGACGGCGCGCAACCGTGCGATCGATCGCATCCGCCGCGACCGCACGCTCGCGGCGAAGACGCGGCTGCTCGAGGCGCCGCCGGCGACGCAGGAGGGGGTGGATGACGTGGACACGACGTTTCCCGACGAGCGGCTCGAGCTCGTCTTCACGTGCTGTCACCCGGCGCTCGCGACCGACGCCCAGATCGCGCTGACGCTGCGCACCCTTGGCGGCCTGAGCACGGGGCAGATCGCCCGGGCGTTCCTCGTCCCCGAGCCCACGATGGCGCAGCGGCTCGTGCGCGCAAAGCGCAAGATCAAGGCGGCCGGGATCCCGTTCCGCGTCCCGGCCGACCACCTGCTGCCCGACCGCCTCGCCGCCGTGCTCGCGGTCGTCTACCTCATCTTCAACGAGGGCTACGGCGGGCGCGGCGACCTCGCGGCCGAGGCACTGCGGCTCGGGCGCGCGCTCGCCGAGCTGATGCCCGACGAGCCGGAGGTGCACGGCCTGCTGGCGCTCATGTCGCTGCACCACGGCCGTCGCGACGCGCGGTTTGACGCCGGCGACATCGTCCTGCTCGCCGACCAGGACCGCCGGCGCTGGGACACCGCGCAGATCGCCGGCGGGCGCGCCGCGCTCGATCGGGCCCTCGCGCTGCGCGGGCGCGGGCCGTACGTCGTCCAGGCGGCGATCGCCGCGCTGCACGCCGACGACGAACCGCGCGACTGGCGCCAGATCGCGGCGCTGTACGGCGAGCTCGCGCGCCTGACCGACTCGCCGGTCGTCGAGCTCAACCGCGCCGTGGCGGTCGCCGAGGCGGACGGCCCGGAGGCTGGGCTCGCCATCGCCGAGCGCCTCGAACTCGACGACTACCGCTACCTCCATGCGACCCGCGGCGAGCTGCTGCGCCGCCTGGGACGTGCCGAGGAAGCACGCGATGCCTACCGCCGCGCGCTCGCGCTCGCCGACGACGCTGCGGAGCGGCGTCTGCTCGAGCGGCGCCTCGCCGAGCTCGAACGGGTCGCCTGACGCGCGCCGCGCGGCTAGCCCCAGCGAAATCCGGACGTCGGCGGCGTCGGCTCCAGCGGGCTCTCGGGCAGCCCCGGCGGCGGCTCGGGTTCGTGGAAGCCGGCGGGCGACGTGTCGTTGGGGCCGTCGGCGTGAAACAGCGACGCGAGGTACTGGACCTGCCCGCGGCCGGGACCGACCTCGAACATTCCCCCGCCGTAGCCGCTGATGCCGTGCTCCTCGACGTAGTCGTAGGCGCCCAGCAGCCGCTCGAGGCTGCCGATCCGCGACGGCTTGAAGTTCACCATCCGCGGCGGGAACGGCAGCGCCTCGAGGTCCGCGACGCAGTGGAAGTCGGCGTCCCACGTGATGCGGCTGCGATGCGGCGCGAGCAGCTCGTCGATCTCCGGCGTCAGCTTGGGATCTTCGTACCAGACGCCGTTGAAGGCGCCGACGACGCGCGCGTAGAGCTAGGGGGCGGCCGGCTGCTCCACGATCGAGCCCTCGTAGTGACCCTTGAAGTCGATGAGCTCGACAGCGCCGGACGCGGCGATCTCGCTGACGAGCTGCTCATCCCAGTCAGACGTCGGATCGAGCTTGAAGCGCAGCCACGGGTACTGCTCGATGCGGCACGACAGCGGATCCAGCGACGGCGGCTCGCCGAGGCGCACCGACGCGACGAAGTGCAGCGGCTGCGGCTCGCGCTGCAGCATCGTGTGCAGCGCGACGCCCTCCTGGCGCAGCGCCAGGTCCAGCGCGGCCGACTCGTACGCCCAGTTGCGATACAGCCGCGCGACCGCCTCCCGGGGCGCATGCGAGTGGAGGTCGAGCTGGGCGAGGTGCTCGGAGAACGAGCGCAGCGTCCAGTCGCCCGCCAGCGGCAGATGGGCGCCGGCCTGCAGCGCGCGCTGCTGGTCGATCGTGTCCCAGGCGACGTCCTCGCCATGGCCTTCCTCGCCGTTGCCGCGCAGGTGGATGACCGTCGTCCTGCGCGTGAACTGGCTGGAGACGTGCTGTTCGAGGCCCTCCAGCGCATAGTCGTCGATGCGGACGGGCAGATCCGCGATGAGGTCGTACGTACGCATGCGCCGCCGCTGTACCCGCGCGGGGCGCGCCTTCATCACAGGGCTAGCGAGGAGCGTCATGGACTACGAGGTCGAGCTGCAGCCCGGACGTGACCAGACGGAGGAGTCGCTGGTGGTGCGCCACGCCGACGGGACGACCGACGAGTTTCGCCTGCACGAGTACGAGCGCCTCTACGCGGTGCCGGGGCTCTACGAGGAGGTTGTCCAGCGCCGGCTGCTGAGCGCCTCGGCGACGATCCTCGCCGAGCGCCTCGTCGCCTGCGCCGCCGATGCGGGCACCGCGTCAGCGGACCTCGCCGTCTTCGACCTCGGCGCCGGAAACGGCGTCTCCGGCGAGGAGCTGCGCGCCCGCGGCGTGCGCACGATCGTCGCGTCGGATGGCATAGCCGAGGCGCGCGACGCGGCGCAGCGTGACCGGCCCGGGCTGTACGCGGAGTATCTCGTGGGGGACACCGACGACCTGCCGCAGGTCCCCGACCTCATCCGCGAGCACGGGCTGAACGCGCTCGTGTGCGCCGGGGCCCTTGGACTCGGGCACATCACCGCTGACAGCTTTCACCGGTTGTGGACCGCGTTCCCGCCCGGCGCGTGGTTCTCCGTCAGCCTGCACGAGGATCTCGCGGAGCCGGGGGGCAGCGACTTCGGCGACTACGTCACGGGCTTCGAGGCGCGGGAAGACGGGGGAGACATCCTCCTGCGCGAGCCGTTTCGTCATCGGCTGACCATGGCCGGGGAGCCGATCACGTACGTCGCGATCGTGGCGCGCAAGCCCGCGGTCTGACCGTCGCCGCGGCGCCTGCGCCGTCGCGCGCGCCCCGGCCGGGAGGTTGCCGACGGGAGGCACGCGCGGGCGGTTTCGCCGACAGTGTCCTGTGGTCAGTCCTCGTTGCGCTGCGGCTTCTCGGCCGCGACGCCGGCCTCCGTGAGGTCCGGGTCCACCTCGTCGCGTGTGGTGACCTCGCCGCCCTCGCCGGCGACGGCCTCGGCCGCGGGCGACACGTCGACGGCGTCGTCGCTCACTTCTCGGTTGTTCTCGTCGTACTCCATTGCGACCTCCTGGTGGCTGTCGGCCCGCCACGTACCCGCGCGCGTGGGCGAGCTATCGGCGGCCCGCATGACGCCCGGCCTCTTCGCGGACCGATTCTGGCCTGAACCTGGGTTACCGTTGCGGCTCCCCACCCCGGACGAGGAGGCCTGTCGACGATGCGCGCGCGAGGCGGATGTCCGGCCGGCGTTCCCTGCTTCATCGTCACGTCGCTGCCCGATGCACAGGCGGCCGCGCGGCTCTACTGCGATCTGTTCGGCTGGACGGCCGAGGAGCAGATGCCGGCCGATGCGCCGGCCACTACTTCGCGGCGCAGCTCGACGGCCGCAAACGTCGCCGGGATCAGCTCGCAGCCCTCCGGCGCGCCGGCGAACGCCGTCTGGAGCACGTACATCGCCGTCGACGATGCCGACGACGCCGCAGACGGGGTCCGCGCCGCCGGCGGCAGCGTGCTGTCCGCGCCGTTCGACGTCTTCGACGCGGGACGGATGGCCGTCTGCGCCGATCCGCAAGGCGCGGTTCTCGCTGTGGCAGGCGGGCCGGCACACCGGCGCGCACGTCGTCAACGCGCAGGGGTCGTGTAACTGGAGCGACCTGCACACGCGCGACGTCGTGGCGGCGCCGCAC
>DASZDB010000332.1:0-3988 GCA_035942495.1 Solirubrobacteraceae bacterium | reverse complement strand
TGACGACCTGCAGGTCGATCGCGTCGAGGCTCATGCGCCGTCGCCGTCCTCGCGTCGTTCGAGGACGATCGTGCCGGCATCGTCGACGCTGCCCGACCAGCCGGGCGGCACGGCGAGCGTCGCCTCGGGCAGCTCGCAGACTGCGGGCCCGGTGATCCGCTCGCCCGGCGCGGGCTCGCCCCGGACGATCTCGGCGTCGTGTTCTTCGCCGGCGAAGACGACGGTGCGGCGCTTGCGCTCGGCGCCCGCGCCTGCTTCGCCGGCGGCGAGGTCGAGCTCCGGGCCGGGTACGCGGCTCGTGGCGCGGATCGTGACGACCTCGACCGCGGCGTCCGCATCGCGATAGCCATAGCGCTCGTCGTGCTGGGCCTCGAATGCGTCGCGCACGGCGGTTGCGGTCGCGTCGGCGAGGTCGCGCACGGTCAGCTCGTGCGCCTGGCCGCGGTAGCGCACCTCGTAGGCCACCTCGAGTTCGACCGCGCCGTCTTGCTCGCTTGCGCCCTCGTCGGCCTGCAGTGTCGCGCGCGCCGCCGCCGCCAGCTCGTCGCGTGCGGCGGCGAGCGCGGCGTCGGTCAGCTCGTTGCCGGCCAGCAGCACCGTGCGCTGCTCGCTCGCGCGGCGGTCGGCGGCCGCCAGCCCGAGCGCGCTCAGCACGCCCGAGGCGCGCGGGCAGAGGATCGTCGTCATGCCCAGCTCCTCGGCGATCGCCGCGGCGTGCAGCGGCCCCGCACCGCCGAACGCGAGCAGCGCGAAGCGGCGCGGGTCGATGCCCTGCTCGACGGTCATGACCCGCAGCGCGCGCACCATCTCTGCGTTGGCCACGCGCACGATCCCCTCCGCGCAGGCGAGCAGATCCAGGCCGACCTGCTCGGCGAGCGCGGCGACCGCCCGCTGCGCGGCGCCGTGGTCGAGCGCGACGCCGCCGGCCAGCGGCGCGTCCGTGCCGAGCCGGCCGAGGAGGAGGTTCGCGTCCGTCACCGTCGGCTCCTCGCCGCCGCGGCCGTAACACGCCGGACCGGGGACGGCGCCGGCGCTGCGCGGGCCGGCGCGCAGGGCGCCGCCCGGGTCGCGCCAGGCGACCGAGCCGCCGCCCGCGCCGACCGTGTGGATGTCGACCATCGCCAGCGCGAGCGGCCGGCCGCCGACCTCGCGGCCGGCGGTCTCGCGCACGGCGCCGCCCTCGACGACGCACACGTCGCAGGACGTTCCGCCCATGTCGAAGCAGACGAGGTCCTCGCGGCTGGACCGGCGCGCGACGAGCGCCGCGGCCGCGGCGCCGCCCGCCGGGCCGGACAGGACCGTGTATGCGGCGTGCTTGGCGGCCAGCCGCGCCGCGGCGAGGCCGCCGCTGGACTGCATGATCTGCGGCTCGGCGAGTCCGGCCTCGGCGGCCCGTTCGAGCAGCCGCCGCAGGTAGCGCGCGAGCAGCGGCGATAGCGCCGCGTCGATCTCGGTCGTGGCCGCGCGCTCGTACTCGCGAAACGTGCCGACGACGTCGTGGGAGAGCGAGACGTGGACGCCGGGCAGCGCGTCGCGCAGCGCCTCGCCGATCGCCAGCTCGTGCGCGGGGTGCGCGTAGGAGTGCAGCAGGACGACCGCAACCGCCTCGGGCTCAAGCGCCGCGACCGCCTCGGCGAGCGTGGCGGCACCGGCGTCGTCGAGCGCGCGCAGGACGCCGTCGGGGCCGCAGCGCTCGGGCGCGGCGACGCGCCGCTCGGGCGGCACGAGCGGCGCCGGCCGCGCGGCGCACAGCCGGTAGAGGTCCGCGCGCGCCTGGCGCCCGAGTTCGACGACGTCGGTGAAGCCCTCGGTCGCGACGAGCACCGTGCGCGCGCCGTGGCCCTCGAGCAGGGCGTTCGTGGCGACCGTCATCCCGTGTGCGAACGCCGCGACGTCGCCCGCCGATGCGCCCGCGCGGTCAAGCGCTGCGCCGACGGCGGCCATGACGCCCTCGGACTGGTCTTCGGGCGTCGTCGGCGCTTTGGCTGTCACGAGGCGGCCGCCCGTGGCGAGCACCGCGTCGGTGAAGGTCCCGCCGACGTCGACGCCGAGCAGCACGAGGCTCAGCTTTCTGCCGGGTGGCGCCGGCGCGCGAAGAAGATGTCGTCTGTGAAGTGCGCCGTTTGGGCGCGCTGCAGGACCGGCTCCGCGACCCGGGTGAAGCCGGTCCGTGCCGCTACCGCCCGCGAGGCGGCGTTGTTGCGGTCGATGTGCAGCTCCAGGCGCTCGAGGCCGAGCGTCTCGAACGACCATCGAACGAGCAGGTGCACGGTGCGCGACGCCAAGCCGCGGCCACGCGCCGGCGCGGCGAGCATGTAGCCGACCTCACCGCAGGCGCTGTCCCAGTCGATCGCCACGAGCCCGGTCGTGCCGAGCAGGCGGCCGTCGCGTGTGTCGACGATCGCAAACGACGCGCGCGTGCCCGCCGCCAGCCCGTCCGCGACGCGCGTGAGGTAATCGCGCGCGTCGTCATCGCCGTAGGGGCTGGGGACGAGCGTCCACCGCGGGATCTCCGGGTCCTGGCAGATCTCGACGATCGACGCGACATCGGTGGACTCGAACCCACGCAGCGTGATGACGCCGTCGCAGAGCGGGGGATCGGGCAGCGCGAGCCTGGCCATCGACCAATCTAAGCCGATGGCGGGTGTCAGCCCGCGGCGCTACGCGGCCATCGAGCGCTCGAGCTCGAGCTCCTCGGTCTCGGCGAGATGCTGATGCGACGGGCAGTAGCCGTTGTGGGCGAGCGGCATGCGCTGGCACGGCGTCCCGCGGCGCGTCGTGGCGCGGCACTCGAGCGGGTTGCCGTGGATGTCGTAGCCGTGCTGGGGCTGGCGGGCGAGCCACTCCTGGGCGGCGCCGATGTAGGCGGAGACGACGTTCCAGACGCGGGGCTGCACGCCGATCGGGAAGTTCGTGCGGATGTCGTTGAAGAGGGTCCGGGCCGGCTTGGCGAAGTAATGGCGGTCGGTGGCGAGACGCTCGATGTTGCTCTCGCACGCCCGCAGCACCTCGGCGTGCCCGTCGCGCGCGCCGGGGGCGGTGTCGATGAGCGGCGACAGCTCGCGGTAGATCGCGCGACTGAACTGGTACATGGGGTTCAGGATCTCCTTTCCTTGGGCTACTTCAGGCCGCGGCAGTCTGGCGCTCCGTTGTGAAGGTAAGAACGATCCCAATGTTGAGTTCGTATTAAGTGTTGACGGTCTGTCAGCTCCAGCGTGACGGATGCGGCTGCTCATCTGCGCCGATCACGGTGTGGTGGTGATCCAGCGCCGGATCGAGCGAGGGGTGATCTGTGCGCTGGTGCGCGCCGCGGCTTTCCTCGCGGTGCAGCGCGGAGGCGGCGATGAGGCGGGCGAGCGGGTGGGGGTCGTCGAGCACGCGCTCCAGTCCCGCGCGCGTGCGCACGATGCCGGCATCGCGCCAGAGCGCCTCCTGCGTCGCGCGGGCCGGGCGCTGGAGGGGAGTGGCGGCGGGCGGGGCGGCCGTCGGCGCCCCGGGAGCGGCGGGCTCGTCGAGGCCGGCGGCCGCGGCGCGCGCGCCGAAGACGAAGCACTCGCTGAGCGAGTTCGAGGCCAGGCGGTTGGCGCCGTGCAGGCCGGTGCAGGCGGTCTCGCCGACGGCGAGGAGGCCGCCGACCGGGCTGCGGCCGTGCAGGTCGGTGACGACGCCGCCCATCATGTAGTGCGACGCGGGCGAGACCGGGATCCGCTCGCTCGCCGGATCCAGCCCGGCCTCCTGCAGCGCCGCGACGACGTTGGGACACAGCGCCGGGTCGACACCCGTCATGTCGAGGCCGACGGAGGTCGCGCCGGTGTCTTGCAGCAGCGCGGCGATCGCGCGCGAGACCTCGTCGCGCGGCGCGAGCTCCTCCACGAACCGCTCGCCCGTGGCGTCGTGGAGCGGGGCGCCCTCGCCGCGGATCGCCTCCGTGACGAGGAAGCCCTCGCGGCGGGGGATGCCGGTCACCGCCGTCGGGTGGAACTGGAGG
>DASZDB010000331.1:0-5003 GCA_035942495.1 Solirubrobacteraceae bacterium | reverse complement strand
GGCGCTCGGCGCGTCGGCGCGATCGTCGTCGCCGTGTACGGCTTGGCGCGGTAGCGGTAGCCCAGCAGCACCCAGCCGTAGATCGCATAGGACCCGCCGGACGGCGACGCGCCGCGAACCCTCGCGTAGCCGAAGTCGACGTGCCCGTTGCGCGCCCCGCGGCGGTCGAAGGCGGCCAGCCGCAGGCGCTCGCCCGCGCACAGCGCCAGCGGCGCGCCCGCGGGCAGGATCGCCTCGACGATGCCGCCGCCGGGCAGCAGGCCGCGGGGCGTGCGCGGCAGGTTCCACAGCAGGTAGTTGTAGGGCGTCGGCGACCGCCCCGCCGTCGCGTACGTCGCGCCGGGGTTGCCGTAGTTCGACCAGCGTGCGCCGTCGCCACCGGAACGGCCGGCGTTGCGCCGGCGCCGCAGCTCGGCCGGGGTCTTGTAGAACATCCGCCGCAGCGTCGCGGTCACGTGCTGCGGGGCGTTGCGGACGGTCCGATCGCAGCCGCCGACCGCGGCGCCGTTGCCGTTGCGCGCGGCGACCCCCAGGAGGCGGACCGGGCGCTTCAGCGCGGCGGCGGCGACGTGCACCGTCGCCTGACGCACGACGCAGGGCAGCGCGCAGCCGCCGCGCCGTACGTACGTGCGCTGCCCGCCGATGCTCAGCGCCTGCAGGCGCAGGAGGCGCAGCTCGCCGGACCGGCAGCGGGGGCGGCTGCCCGGCTCGTCGCCGGTCGCGAGCTCGAACGGCAGTCGCGCGCCGTCGAACGCCAGCGCCGGCGTGCTCGCCGGGTTGCGCACCGGCACGCACGCGGAGATCAGCGACGCGCGAAAGCTGTTGTTGGCGGCGCGCGGACTCGCTGCGTCGCTCGCCCCCGGCCCTGCGACCACGACCAGCAGCGCCAGCGCGGCGATCGCGCAGCCACCGCGCCGCGGGCTCATCGCGGCCACCGCGATGGCAATCAGGCGCGGTCGGCCGTCGCCGGGACGTCGGCGTGCTGCGGGCTGTCGGACGCCGGCAGGATCACCTCGAAGCGCGTGCCGTGCGGCCGGCTCGCGCCGTTCATCGCCGGCGACTCGATCGTGACCGTCCCGCCGTGCGACTGCGCGACCGCCTGCACGATCGACAGGCCGAGACCCGACGAGCCGCCGCGGTCGCCGACGCCGCGCACGAAGCGCTCGAACACGCGGTCCTTGAGCTCGGGCGGGATGCCGGGGCCGTCGTCCTCGACCGTGAGCCGGACGTGCCCGTCTACCCGCTCGACCGCGGCGCGCACCTGCGTTCCCGGCGGCGTGTGGCGGATCGCGTTCTCGACGAGGTTGAGGGTGAGGCGGTGCAGCTCGTCGCGCGCGCCGTCGACGTAGGCCCGGTTGGCGTCGATCGACAGCTCGTGGCCGTCGGCGATGACGCCGACCTCGCCCGCCGCCTCGACGAGCACCTGCCCGACGTCGGTCGGCGTGTGCGGCGCCTGGCGCGCGGCGTCGTGGCGCGCCAGCAGCAGCAGGTCGGCGACCAGCCGGCGCATGCGCCGTGACGAGCGCAGCGCGGAATGCGCGGCCTCCTGCTGCTCGCCGTCGAGACTCTCGGCGAGCAGCTCGAGGTTGGCGAGCACGCTCGTCAGCGGCGTGCGCAGCTCGTGCGACGCGTCGGCGACGAACTCGCGCTGGCGGCGCAGCGCGTCCTCGGTCTCGCTGCGCGAAGCGTCGAGCGCGTGGAGCATGCCGTCCAGCGTGCGCGCCAGCTCGGCGACCTCGTCGTCGGCCTCGACCTCGGGGATCGTCTCGCCCGGATCGCGCGTGCGCTCGATCTTGCGCGCCGTCGCGGTCAGCGAGGCGATCGGCGCCATCGCGCGGCGCGCGACCATGAGGCCGGCGAGCAGCGCGAGGCCCGCACCGCTCAGCACGCCGACGATGAGAAAGACGCGCAGGCGCCCGACGGTCGCCTCGACGGAGGCCAGCGGCCGGGCGTACTGCAGGTACAGCGGGACGTAGACGACGTCGTTGCCCTCGCGGGGGATCTCGCGCGTCTCGACGATGTACCCGTCCTGCTCGAAGCTCTTGACGAGGTAGCCGTCCTTCACGCGCGGCGGGCCGAAGTCCTTGGTCTTCGTCGTGCTGTCGAGCAGCACGCCGTCGCGCAGGACGATGCGCACGATCGTCTGACCGTCCTCGTAGTACGTCAGCGGCGGCGACAGGCCGTCGAGCTCGTAGCTGCCTGAGCTGCCGGAGGCCAGCGACACGTACTTGATCCGCGCCTGCAGGATCTCCGCGGCGTCGGAGACCTCGCGCTCGAAGTCCTGGTGCAGGCCGCGCGACGTGAGGCCGCCGACGGCGCCCGCGAAGCCGCAGAGGATCACGAGCGTCAGCAGCGCAGAACCGCCCGCCAGCCGCCAGCGGATCGGGATCTGCCTAGGCGCGGAGAACGTAGCCTGCGCCGCGGATCGTATGGAGGAGACGCGGCTCATCGCCGGCTTCCAGCTTTCTTCTGAGGTTCGAGACGAACACCTCGATGGTGTTCGTGGTCGCAAACGGGTCGTAGCCCCACACTTCCTCTAATAGTCGCTGACGCGGCACGACGATGCGCTCATTGCGCATGAGGTACTCCAGCAGCTCGAACTCGCGCTGCGTCAGCTCGATCTCTCGCCCTTCGCGCAGCACCTCGTGCGTGTCGGGGTTGAGCTGCAGATCGCCGACCACCAGCGACGCGCTGCCGCGCGGCGGCCGGCGGCGCAGCAGCGCGCGCAGGCGGGCCAGCAGCTCCTGGCGCTCGAACGGCTTGACGAGGTAGTCGTCGGCGCCGGCATCGAGGCCTTCGACGCGCGCCTCGACGGCATCGCGCGCGGTGAGCATGAGGATCGGGACGTCGCCGCCGTCCTTGCGCAGCTCCCGCGCGACGTCGACGCCGTCGAGCTTGGGCAGCCCGAGGTCGAGGATCACGAGGTCGGGGGTGAACTCCCGGGCGTCGACGAGAGCCGCCTCACCGTCGAAGCTCGCGCGGGCCTCGTAGCCCTCCATGCGCAGCGAGCGCAGCAGGACCTGGGCGATCTCCTGGTCATCCTCGACGACGAGAACGCGTGGGGGACGGTCCGACATGGCTCTCATCAGGGTAGGGCCGCGGCTCAACCCCCGGTTAATGGTGCATAAGCAGGCACCCCGGGCGATGTGCCGGGCCACCGCCAACGCCGTCGCGGACTCGCGGGAGCCCGCGCACAGCAAGCAGGAGCGGACGGGGTCGCCGTCGAACATTCAGGACGGCTGCACCATGGCCCCTGCCCGCAAACCCGCATCCCGCCGTTCGTTGGCCAAGCCGTCCGCGAAGCCGGCGGCCGGCGCGGCGCGCCCGCGCGCGCAGCGCTCGTCGCTGGGTGCGCTCGGCCTGCCCGTCCTCGCGCAGCGCCACCTCGACCTCATCGGGCTCGGCCTTGTCGCGTTCGGCGTCTTTCTCGCGTTTCCGCTGTACCTCGCCTGGGACGGCGGCGCTGCCGGCCAGGCGGCGGTGCGCGGCCTCACCTACGCGGTCGGGCAGGTGGCGTACGCGGCGCCGGCGGCGCTCGTGGCGGCGGGCGCGCTCTTCGTCCTGCGCCCGGTGTTGCCGACGATGCGCCCATTCCGGGCCGGCGGGCTATGCCTGTTCGCCGCGCTGACGCTCATGCTCGCGGCGGGGACCTTCGGCATCGGCCCCGACGCGATGCGGCGGGGCTACTGGGACGCGCCGTTCTTCGAGCCGCGCGGCGGGATCGTCGGCGAGGCGCTGCTGTGGGCCGTGGCGTCGGCGGCCTCGACGATCGGCGCCCACATCCTCGCGCTGTTTCTGCTCGTCGCGGGGGTTCTGCTGCTCACCGGGGCGTCGGTCGCCGGGGTGCTGCGCGCGACGGGTTCGGGCGTGGCTGACACGACTCGCGCGATCAGCCGCGTCGTCCCGGTGCCCGCGCGCCGCGCGCGGCGGTCCTCGGAGACGCACGACCCTGAGCCGGATCCGGTCGACGGGCCGGCCGCCGCCGCCCGCTTCACCGTCCCGGAGCCCGACGAGGGCGAGATGATCGTCCGCGCGACGCACGTCGAGGCGCCTGCCCCGCGTCCACAGCCCGAGCCTGCGGCGCAGGCGCGGACGGTCACGCGGCGCGGGTTCTGGTCGGGCGCGACGCGCTTTCCGGACATCTACGGCGAGCCGCTGCCCGAGCCCGGCGACGACGACGCCGAGCCGCCCGTCGCCGCCGACGAGCGCGACGACGCGCACGAGCCGCAGCAGCTGGCCTTCGAGGAGCCGCCCGAGCCCGTCTCCGACGTCGCGGGGGTCCAGCCGCCCCGGCCGACGGCGCCGGGCGACCTCACCCCGCAGGGCCGCCTGCGCGGGACGGTCACCGACGACCCCGAGTTCCAGTGGCGCCTGCCGAGCATCGACCTCCTGCGCCGTTCGTCGACCGAGCAGCTGCGCCCCGACACAGCCGGCCAGGCGAAGACCGCCGCACGGCTCGTCGAGGCGCTCGGCCACTTCGGCGTGGAGGCGACGATCGTCGGCACCGTCGCGGGGCCGCACATCACCCGCTTCGAGCTGCGCCTCGCGGCGGGGATCAAGATGAGCAAGGTCGCCCAGCTCAAGGACGACCTCGCGTACGCGCTCGCGGCGACCGACATCCGCATCCTCGCCCCGATCCCCGGCAAGACGGCAGTCGGCGTCGAGGTGCCCAACCAGCGCCGGCGCATCGTCCAGCTCGGCGACGTCTACCAGGACGCGCCCGCGGGCTGGTCGCCGCTGACGGTCTGGCTGGGCAAGGACGTCGGCGGCAAGGCGATCGGCGCCGACCTCGCGAAGATGCCGCACCTGCTCGTCGCGGGCACGACCGGCGCCGGCAAGTCGGGCGCGATCAACGCGATGCTCTCGAGCCTGCTGCTGCGCGCGACGCCGCACGAGCTGCGCCTCGTCCTGATCGATCCCAAGCAGGTCGAGCTCAACCACTACGAGTCGATCCCGCACCTGCTCACGCCGGTCATCACGAGCCCGCGGATGGCCGCCAACGC
>DASZDB010000330.1:0-11154 GCA_035942495.1 Solirubrobacteraceae bacterium | reverse complement strand
GCCTCGAGGATCACGGTGCCGGCCGCGCCGCCGGCCAGCTTGCCGAGGTGCGGCGCGCCGCGCAGCCCGTCGAAGCGCGCGTCGTCGAGCGACGGGTCTGCCACGACCGCGCGCTCGCAGCTGCCGCCGGTGGTGAGCAGGCGCACGAGCGTCGGCAGCGCGAGCAGCTCGGCCGGGTCGATGTAGACCGTGTCGATGCCCGGACCGCAGTCGTAGAGGTCGTAGGCGTTGTGGCTCGCGCCGCCATACAACACGTCGTGGCCCGCGCCGCCGACGAGGCGGTCCTGCGAGCCGCCGCCGAGGATGACGTCGTTGCCCGGTCCTCCGTCGATCGCGGCGTCGGCGGCGGGCGAGCCGTCGGAGTTCATCGTCCCGTCCGGCGCCGAGCCCGAGAGGATGACCTCGTTGCCCTCGCCGCCGCGCACGACGCGGTCGCGACCCCGGTAGGTGTGGATGTAGTCGTCGCCGGGCCCGCCGTCGACGAGGATCTCGTTGCCGAAGCGCGACTCGACGATGAAGTCGTTGCCCGACCCGCCGAGCAGGATGTCGTCGCCGTCGCCACCGTCGATCCGGTCGTCGCCGTCGCCACCGTCGACGCGGTCGTTGCCGGTCCCGCCGTTGAGGTCGTCCGTGCCGATACCGCCGTTCACGCTGTCGTCGGCCGAGTCCGCCTCGATCGTGTCGCTGCCCTCGCCACCGTCGATCCTGTCGCCGCCGAAGCCGCCGCTGACGATGTCGTCACCGATCCCGCCGAAGATCGTGTCCAGGCCGCCACCGCCGCGCAGGCCGTCGCTGCCGGCCGCGCCGGCCAACACGTCGTTGCCGGTGCCGCCGTCGAGCGCGTCGTCGCCATCGCCGCCGTCGATGCGATCCTCGTTCGTGCCGCCGATGAGCCGGTCGTTGCCGCGCGCGCCGGCGATGCGGTCCGACCCGCCGCCACCGTCGGTCGTGTCGTGGTCGGCGCCGCCGTCGAGCCGGTCGTTGCCCTTGCCGCCGATCAGCCGGTCGCGGCCGGCGCCGCCGAGCACGCGGTCGGCCGCCTTGCCGCCGTCGAGCCGGTCGCGACCGCCGAGGCCGCGCAGGACGTCCTTGCCGCCGCCGCCCGACAGCCGATCGGCCTGCGCTGTGCCGGTGATCCGGTTGGGCTTGGCGTCACCGCGCTTCGTCACCGCGTTCGCCACCGTGCTGAACGACATCGCGAACAGACCGACGAGCAGGACGCAAGCGGCGCGGCGAGGGACCATGTTCGCCTATCGCCACTCCCGGACGCGCGCCGCAGCGCACGCGCGGCACGATCGGCTCTTCGTCCAGACCGCGCAAATCGTCCCTGGTAGTGTCGGCGCGCCATGTTCGAACACCCCGCTTTCCCGCTGCGTACCGACGTCCACCAGCACCTCTGGCCCGAGGCGCTCGTCGCCGCGCTGACCTGGCGCCGCGAGCCCCCTTTCATCCGCCGCTCCGCCGGCGACTGGCTTCTGCGCCTGCGCGACGAGCCCGATCATCGCTTCGATCCCGCCGACCACGACCCCGTCGCCCGCGCGCAACAGCTCGCGGCCGATGGCGTGCAGCGCGCGCTCGTGGCGATGTCCAGCCCGCTCGGGATCGAGTCGCTGCCTCGCGACGAGGCCGAGCCGCTGCTGGAGGCGCACAACGCCGGCCTGCTCGCCCTCGGCGAGCCGTTCGCGGTGTGGGGCGCGGTCTCGTTGCGCCCGCCCGACGCGGCGGACGTCGATCGCCTGCTGGACGCCGGCGCGATCGGCTTGTCGCTGCCGGCCGGCGCGCTGAGCGGCCCCGACGGCCTCGATCGCTGCGGGCCGCTGCTCGAGCGCCTCGCGCGGCGCGGGGCACCGCTGCTCGTCCACCCCGGCCCGGGGCCCTGGCGCGCCTCGCTCGCCGCGGCCGAGCCCGGGACCGCGGGGTGGTGGCCGGCGCTGACCCGCTACGTCGGCGACATGAACACGGCGTGGCATGCGTTCGCGGCGTTCGCGCGCCCGCAGCACCCGGATCTGCGCGTCGTCTTCGCGATGCTCGCCGGCGGGGCGCCCTTGCACGGCGAGCGGCTCGCGGCGCGTGGCGGGCCGGCGCACGCGCTGGCCGACGACCGCGTCTTCTACGACACCTCCTCCTACGGCGAGCGCACGATCGACGCGGTCGTGCGCTGCGTCGGCGTCGATCAGCTCGTCTACGGCTCGGACCGTCCCGTCGTCGAGCCGCTGGCGGCCTGCCCCCTCGGCTTGGCGGCCGCCGATGCGATGGTTGCCGCCAACGTCGCTCGCCTGCTGGGCGACGTGCGCGCCGCGGTGGCGGCATGACCCCCGCGCCGCTGGGGCGCAACCTCACCCGCGCCGAGCTGCACGCGCTCGTCGCCGACCTCGCGGCGCGGCCCGAGGAATGGCGTCACCTCGTTTCCCACGACCCCACCGCGCGCACGTACGAGCAGCTGAGCCGCAGCGAGCACGTCGCGGTCTGGCTCATCTGCTGGATGGACGACCACGACACCGGCTTTCACGACCACGACGTCTCCTGCGGCGCGCTCGCGGTCGCCGACGGCGAGGTCGTCGAGGAACGCCTCGCGGTGGGCGGACCGCCGCTGCGCCGCCCGGTGCGCGCCGGCGGGGTCATCGACTTCGCCGCCTCGGACATCCATCGCGTCGCCCACGCCGGCGACCGGCCGGCGGTGACGATCCACGCCTACTCGCCGCCGCTGTGGCGGATGGGCGCCTACGAGACGCTGCCCAGCGGCGAGCTGCGGCGCCACTCGATCTCCTACGCCGAGGAGCTGCGCCCGATCGGCAGCGGGTCGAGCCTGCCGGTGGCCGCCGGCATGTGAGGGTTGACTGTCGTCCGCCGCGGCGTCGCTGTCGCCGAACAGCATCGTTGAGAGAGTCAGTCGATGGGGCGCCGGCGAGCGGTCCGGGAATCAGCGTGCGTGGCACATTGGGGGCGTATAACGCCCCAAACACGCCAACGATCGCGCCGCGGACCCGCGTTCGATCCGCGAATGGCACCTGTTCCCCTCCAGGCGAGGACAGCCCCTAGGCGCTGACGTCGGCCGCCAGCAGGCCGTCGACGAGCGCCGCGCCCTCGCGCGCCATGCGCGAGCGCGGGACGACGAGGTCGCAGCCGGCGGCGAGCGCGGCGGTCCGAGTCTCGACGTCGGTGTGCAGGTAGAAGGCCAGCGTCCGGTTGGCGGCGATCGCCGGGCCGAACGCCGACAGCCGCCCCGCCGAGTCCTCGCAGAGGTCGAGCACGAGCAGGTCGGCATCGGCCACGTGCGCCCCGGCGGCCGCGGCCTGCACGTCGTGGCCGCCCGCCACGAGCATCCCGTGCACCTTCGAGCCGAAGAGCAGGTCGGGCAGGTGCGCGACGACGCGGGCCATCCGACCGGCTACTGCGCCCGAAGCTTGCGAAACTCGTCGCGCACCGACTGGGGGCGACCCCACATCTGCTGGACCTCGACACGGCCGGAGCGCATCTCGCGCAGCACGAGCTCGCCCTCGATGCCCGCCTCGTCGAGCAGCTTCAGCGTGCCGTGCACGGCGGGCGCCGCGGCGGCGTGGCCGAAGCGATGGGCAACGAGGATCCGCCAGTGCCAGTCATGGCGCGAGTACGGCTGCGCGTTGCACGTCACGAGGTACGTCGCGGCGTCGATGTAGCGCGACTCGTCCTTGATGCGCAGGTCGAGCTCCATGTCGGTCCAGTCGTCGGGCAGCGAGTCGACGATCTGCTGGAAGGTGTCGGCGAGCGCCATCGCTCTCGCAATCTAGATCATCCGCCGCGCGGCGGATGACAGCGGCAATCCCGACCCCCGCAGACGGCTATCCTCGCCGCATGGCCACGCTCACCGACGAACTCGCGGGCGAGTACCGGACGCTCAAGCAGGACTGCGGGCTGATCGATCGCTCCGAGCGCGGCAAGCTCGCGCTGACCGGCACCGAGCGCAAGTCCTTCCTCGCCGGCCAGGTCACCAACGACATCGAGGGGCTGACCCCCGGCAGCGGCTGCTACGCGGCGTTCCTCACGCACAAGGGCAAGATGCTCGGCGACCTGCGCGTGCTCGACGTGGAGGACGGCGACGACGTGCCGGAGCTGCTGCTCGATACGGATCGTTCGACGTTGCAGGCGCTCTTCGACCTCGTTCGCCGCTTCAAGATCGGCTACGACGTCGAGCTGCACAAGCGCACCGTCCAGCGCGGGCTGCTGTCGCTCGTCGGCCCCGGCGCCCGGGCGGTCGCCGGCGCCGAGGCGGTGCCCGTCGAGGAACACGCCCACCGCCCCGGCGCGCTGGCCGGCCATCCGGTGCGGCTCATCGCGACGGACGGCGGCATCGATGTGCTCTGCGAGGCCGACGCCACCGACGACGTGCGCGCCGCGCTGATCGCCGCAGGCGCCACGCCGGTGTCCGAGGACGCCGCCGAAATCCTGCGCGTCGAGAGCGGCCGCCCGCGCTACGGCGTCGACGTCGACGACTCGACGATCCCCCAGGAGGCGGGGCTCAACGCCCGCGCCGTGAGCTTCACGAAGGGCTGCTACGTCGGTCAGGAGACGGTCGCGCGCCTGTTCTACCGCGGCAAGCCCAACCGCCACCTGCGCGGCCTCAAGCTCTCCGAGCCGGTCGCGTCCGGCGCCGAGCTGCGCCTCGGCGAGCGCGTCGTCGGCACGTTGACGAGCTCGTTGGTCTCCCCCACGTTCGGGCCGATCGGGCTGGCGCTCGTGCGCCGCGAGGCCGCGCCGGGCGACACGCTCGACGTCGCCGGGGGCGCGGCGGCGCAGGTCGTCGAGCTGCCGTTCGCCGTCAGCGACTGAGAAACGCGCGCAGCGCCGCCGGCTCGGGCAGCGGGTCGAGCTCGAGCGCCGGCGCCTCGTGTGACGCCAGCCAGGTCTGCACGATGCGCGCCTCGGCGATCGCCGCAGCGGGCATGTCGGCCGTCGTCTCGATGCGGCGGGCGACGGCCCGGCGGGTGCGTTCGAGGAGATCCTCCGTGCCCGAAGTGGGTGGGCCCCAATCGACCACCCGCCCCTCGGCGAGCCAGAACGCGTCGCCGCGGCGCTCGTCGCGCGGGTGCGGCGCGAGCACGAGCCGCGGGCGCGTGTGCGTCGCCTGCAGGTTGCCGTCGAGCGCACGGACCAGGGCGGCGATCCGCTCGCGCCGCCGGCGCAGCCACGCCGCGCGCTCGTAGCGCTGATCGGCCGACGCCGCGCGCATCTGCTCGTCCATGTGCGCCAGCAGCGCGGCGCCGCCGTCGCCGCTGCCACCGAACAGCGCAAGCGCCTCGTCGAGCTTGCGCCGGTACAGGTTGGGGTCGAGGTCGTTGAGGCAGGGCGACATGCAGCGCCCCATCTGCCCGTAGGCCGACGGCCACGGGCGCAGGCGCAGCTTGCGCCCGCAATGGCGCAGCCCGAAGAGCGAGTCGAGCTGCTCCTTGAGCTCGACCGCCGCCGCACGGCTGCGCAGCGGGCCGATCGTCACCGAGCGCCCCGATGCGGGCTCTCGTGCGACCTCGATGACCGGATAGGCGATGTCCAGGCGGCAGCGCAGGTAGACGAACGTGTCGTCGTGCTTGTGGACGAGGTTGCCGGGCGGGCGCAGCTCGCGGATCAGCCGGTTTTCGAGCACGAGCGCGCCGAGCTCGGAGTTCGTCGTGCGGTGATCGACGAGCGCGGCCTGCGCCGTCCAGCCGTCAGCCCGCGCGGCCGAATGGAAGTGCGCCCGCGCTCGCGTGCGCAGCGCGACCGACTTGCCGACGTAGAGCACCTGCCCGACGGCGTTGCGGAAGAGGTAGACGCCGGGCTCGTCGGGCAGCGCCCTGAAGTCCAACGTGTCGGGTACGTGGCGCTTGATCACGCCGCCCTCGACGGTGCGGCGGGCGCGCGGGGCGCGCGGGCGGCGCGGCGCCTTCAGCGTCTCGATCGCGTCGCCGACCGTCCCCGCGTTCGCGCACAGGCGCCCGAACAGCGCGCAGAACACGCGCGCGCACGTCTCGGCGTCGGCGAGCGCGCGGTGCGTCGTGTGCACCTCGATGCCGAGGGAGTCGGCGAGCGCGGCCAGCCGGCGCTGGCGCACGAGCGGCGCGAAGCGGCGTGCCAGGGCGACCGTGCACAGCGTCGGCGGGTCGGGCCACGCCAGCCCGGTCCGCGCGAACGCCTGGCGCAGGACGCGGCGGTCGAACGCCGCGTTGTGGGCGACGAGCACGCGCAGCGGCGGCGAGCCGATGAGCTCGGCGAGGTCGGGCAGGATCGCATCTGCGGCGGGCGCCTCGTCGACCATCGCCTGCGAGATCTGGGTGAAGCGCTGGATCGAGCGCGACAGCGGGGCCACGCCGCCGACGAGCGTCTCCCACCGATCGTGCAGCTCGCCCCCGCCGACGAGCACCGCGCCGATCTCGGTCAGCTCGCAGGCGTCGCCGGCGCGCCCGTTCGTCTCGGTGTCGACGACGATGAACTCCGTGGTCGCCAGCGGCTGGGCGAGGAGGTCCATCGTCGAAGGCTTGCGCCTCGGCAGGACGGCTTGCACGGGCGATTGCATCATTCGCCGACCGCGCCCGGGGGTAGCCTGTCGTTCATGCATGCACAGGCCGATGGAGTACCGAGATGACGACCTTTGCCACGCCGGACACCGCGCGGCTCCTGGCGGAGCTCGACGCACGCACGCGCGTCGCCTGGACGTCCTATCGCGACGCGCTCAGCGCGCTCGAGGGCGCGGAGTACGACACTGCCGAGGCCGCCGAGTGGGATCAGCTGCAAGCGACGCTGCGCGAGGTCGACGCCGCCCGCGCGGAACTGCAATCGCGCACGGGCGACTGATCGCTGCAGACGCGGTCGCGCATCGTTCACCGGCCCGGGTAGTTTGTGCTGGTCGGTGAGACCGCTGGGCGCGCTGCGCAGGATTCCATGGATGGCTGCCGCGATCGCGCCGGCGCTGCTGATCGGCGGCTGCGGCGGCGACGACGACGAGTTCGCCAACCGTGAGCGCGCGCCCTCACCGATCGTACTGAGCACCGCGATCACGCCGCGCGACATCACCGTCTCCCCTTCGCGCATCGGGGCCGGGACCGTCGAGCTGATCGCAAGCAACCTCACGTCGACCTCGCAGCAGATCACATTGCGCAGCGAGGCGCTGTCGGCAGGCACCGCGCCGCTCGAGCAGCGCACGGGGCCGATCAATCCGGGCGACACGGCGTCGCTCACCGCCGACCTCGTGAAGGGGACGTACCGCGTCACGACCCGCCCCGGCCGGCAGCCGTCGGCCACGATCCGCGTCGGCCCGACCCGCTCGGGCTCGTCGGACGGGCTGTTGCAGCCGTAGCACGGCGCTCGCGAGGTTGCGACAATGGGCGCATGCGGCGGCCCCGAACCCTTCTCGCCGTGCTCGCTGGGCTCATCGTCGCGGTCTCGGCGACCCTGCTCGTGAGCGGCGGCTCGAGCGCTGCGCCGACGAAGTCGCAGGCGCTCTTCGAGAAGACGCTGCTCGCCGACGAGAAGACGACGAGCGACGTCAAGGCGCTGCTGAGCGAGGGCGGCGGATTCGTCGCGCCCGACATCACGTTCGAGGACCTGACCGGCGACGGGCGCAGCGACGCGATCGTGCTCGTCGACTCGGGTGGCGTCGCGGGCGGAGTCGCGCTGTACGTCTTCAGCACCGACGGCGAGGCGGAGGAGAGCGACCTGCGCGTCGTCTACCGCTCGCAGCGCCTGTATCGCGCGAGCACGGTGGTGTCGGACGCGGCGCTCCTCCTGAGCACCCCGCGCTTCGCGGAGGGCGACGACGTCTGCTGCCCGAGGAAGATCGTCGAGCGCACTTACGCCTGGAGCAACGCCACCAAGACGCTGCGTCAGCGCAGCTCGCGCGAGCTGCCGGGGCCGACGGGCTGACATGCGACGGACGGTGACGCTGGCGCTCGGCGTCCTCGCAGCGCTATGGACCGCCGCGCCCGCGCGGGCCGCCGACGTCGTGCCGCGGCTGCTGGCGCCGTCCGTGCGGACCCTCGATCCGGTGGACGGGGCGCGCTGCGCGACGACGACCTATCGCACCGCCGTCACCGGGTTGCTCGACGTGCGGCTGCGTGGCAGCGGCGACTGGGACCTCGTCGTGCGCGACGCCGGCCGCCGCCGTGTCGCGGGCTCCCGCAGCTTCGGCGGCAGCGAGCTCGTGCAGGGCTGGGTGCGCGGCGGGCGATCCCTCGTCGTCGAAGCGTGCCGCCGCGCCGGCGCCGGGGCGAGCGCGCGGGTCACGCTGCGCACGGTCGCGTCGGCGCTGCCCAAGCTGCTGGGTGGCGGGGCTGTGCAGCTCGTGCGCGTCAGCGCGAGCGACGCGCAGCTGGCGGGCCTCGAGCGCGCCGGCTTCGACGTCACGCACTCGCGCGGCCGCGGCTGGGCCGACGTGATCGTCTCCGGGGTCACGCAGCTCACGCGGCTGCGCCTCAGCGGCCTGCGCTTCGAGACGCGCGACGCCGACCTCGCCAAGACCTTCGCGGCCGCCCGCGCAGCGGACGCGCGCGCCACCACGCGCGCCGGCACGACCGGCTCGGCGCTGCCGTCAGGTCGCACGACGTACCGCACGTACGACGACATCCAGGGCGAGCTCAAGCAGCTCGTGGCCCAGCATCCTGGCGTCGTGCGCAAGGTCGTCTTCGGCGCCTCGCACCAGGGGCGTGAGATCTCGGGGGTCGAGATCGCGCGCGACGTCGACGCCGCCGACGGGCGCCCGGTGTTCTTCACGATGGGGGTGCACCATGCGCGCGAGTGGCCGTCGGCCGAGGCGGCGATGGAGTTCGCCCAGCTGCTCGTGCAGCAGCAGGCCACGGCGCGCGTCGACAGCATCCTGCGCAACACGCGGATCGTGATCCTGCCGCTCGTCAACCCGGACGGCTACGTCTCCTCGCGCAACGCGTTCGACCCCGGCGACACGCTCTTCGGCCAGGAGCCGAACGTGACGCTCGTCGAGTCGATCATCCCCCCAGGCGGCGTCTTCGCCTACAGGCGCAAGAACTGCAACGGCGAGATCCTCGGGCCGCAGCTGCCGTGCGAGCTCGCCTGGGGCGTGGACAACAACCGCAACTACGGCAACCTCTGGGGCGGCCCGGGCAGCTCCTCCGATGTCACGTCGCAGAGCTATCACGGCCCCGGCCCGCGCTCCGAGGCCGAGACGCGCGCGGTGTGGAACTACGTGCGCACCCACCACGTGACGATGCTCATGTCGATCCACAACGTGGCCGCACTGATCCTGCGCCCACCGGGCGTCAGCGGCTCCGGCTTGGCGCCGGACGAGGCGCGCATGAAGGCGATCGGCGACGCGATCGGCAACGCAGCGGGCTACACCTCGCAGTTCGGCTACGAGCTCTACGACACCGCCGGCACGACCGAGGACGACAGCTACGCGGCAACCGGCGGCTATGGCTACACGGTCGAGATGGGGCCGCCCGACGGCAACTTCCACATGCCCTACGCGACCGGCGTCGTAGCCGAGTGGACGGGCGAGAACCCGCACGCCGCCAACCGCGGCGGGCTGCGCGAGGGGATGCTGCTCGCCGCCGAGGCGGCCGCCAACCCGGCCGACCACGCGATCCTGCGTGGTACCACGCCGGGCGGCAAGGTGCTGCGCCTCGAGCGCGCCTTCCAGACCCGGACGAGCCCGTACTGCGAGAAGGGCATCGAGCCGGTGGTCGACATCGGCCTGCCGCGGATCTGCCTGACCGGCGAGAAGCCGCCGCTCGTCGTCGACGACGTCCTCGACGCGACGACGACCGTGCCCGCGTCGAACCGCTACGCCTGGCACGTCAACCAGTCCACGCGCCCGTTCGTCGGCGCGGCCGGGGGGCTCGAGGCCTACCAGCTGACCTGCGAGGACGCGGGCGGCACGGTCCTCGAGCAGCGCACCCTGACGATCGCCCGCGGTCAGGATGTCACGCTCAACCTCGGCTGCGGGGCCGGCGCGACGACGCTGGCGGGCGGCAAGCGCCTCGGTCCCCCGTCCGCGAGCGGGCGCGCGATCGGCCCGCCGCCCTCGGTGGACGGCGTCAGCGCGGCCTTCTCGGCCGCCGCCAAGCTCGGCAAGCCGCGCCGGCTGAGCGCTTCGCGCGGGCGCAAGTTCTCGGCGTGCACGCGCAAGGCGACGCGGCTGGGCAGCGCCAAGCGCGCGCGGGCGGCGCAGCGCGCGTGCGAGAAGCGCTTCGGGCTCTAGCGGGGCGGTTCGACTCAGGCCGGAGCGGCCTCGATGAGGTTCGTCGCGGGCTTGGGCGTGATCGCCCGCACCTCGAAGCCGCCCTGTGCCAGGAGGGAGCGCCACTCCCTCTGGGTACGCTCCTTGCCGCCGAGCAGCACCAGCATGATGAGGTCCAGCAGCTTCGCGTAGCTCGGCGTGTCGCCGTCGGGCATCACCTGCTCGAGCAACAGCAGGCGGCCGTCCGGCGCGATCGAACGACGGCAGTTGCGCAGGATCGTCAGCGACTGGTCGTCGTCCCAGTCATGCAGGATCTGGGCCATGACGTAGACGTCGGCTGCGGGCAGTTCGTCGCTGAAGAAGTCACCGCCGACGATCGCGCAGCGCTCGCGCAGCCCCGCTGCCTCGATGACGGGCCGCGCCGCGGTCACCACGTGGGGCTGGTCGAACACGACCCCGCTCAGGTGCTCGTGCGCGGTCAGCAGGCCTGCCAGCACCGTTCCGTTGCCGCCGCCGATGTCCGCGACGACCGAGGCGCGGCTCCAGTCGAAGTCCCGCGCGGCGGCGGCGCGAGCGGCCGCGCCTCCGCCCATCGCCTGGTTGAAGACGGCGTTGCGGCCGGGGTCGCTCTCGAGATGCTCGAAGAACGGCATGCCGAACGCGATCTCGGCGGTCGGCTCGCCCGTTCGCAGCGCCCGCAACATCTCGCCGGCGGCGCGATAGGTGTCCGAGCCCTGGAAGATCGCCATATGGCGGGCGGAGAGAGGGGCGTCGGTGCGCAGCCCGTCGGACAGAGGCGTGCTGACGAACGCGCCCGGCGCGGCTTCCGAGAACACCCCGTTGCTCGCGAGCACGCGCATGACGCGATGCAGCGCCGACGGCTCGGCCTCGACCTGCACCGCCAGGTCCTCCACCGTCACGGGCTCCTCGCCGACGAGGTCTGCGACCCCGAGCACCGCCACCGCGTGCAGCGCCTGGGTGCGCAGAAAGCCGCC